>NZ_JBMNDR010000046.1:0-32737 GCF_052543235.1 Streptomyces sp. SAS_272
CCCCCACCCCACGGTCCCGGTCGTCCCGGAAGGCCTCGACCTGAGCGGCGCGCCCGGCAGCCGAGCCCCCCACCTGTGGGTGCGGCGCGGGGACGAACGGATCTCCACGCTGGACCTCTACGAGCGGTCCCTGGTGCTGCTCAGCGACGCCGCCCGGCCGAGCGGCTGGCACGAGGCCGCCTGCCGCCTCGCCCAGGAACTGTCGCTGCCGCTGAGGTCGTACCGGGTGGGCGACGGCCCCGATGCCGACCTGACACCGGAGGGCGACGCCGACTGGGCGGAGCGCCACGGCACGCCCCGCGGGGGCGCCGTGCTCGTACGGCCCGACGGGTTCGTCGCCTGGCGGTCGCCGGGCCCGGATCCGGACGCCGAGTCCACGCTGCGCCGCGTCCTGCAGACCGGTCTGGGGCTGGGCTGAGCCGGTGTCCTTCACCCGAGTGAACGCCCCGAGTGGTGCCGCGGCGGCCGTCGGCTGACGGTTGATCACGTCCCGGTCGGGTCGGACGAGCTGACGAGGTGTCGGTTGCCCGGCCGTGACGGAAAGGCCATCAGATGCGCACTGCCCGGATGATCCTGGCCACCGCGGCGGCCTCGGCCGCCCTCGCCCTCGGCGCCCCGGGAGCCCACGCGGCCGACGTGGACACGGACCACGCCTCCTCCGTCAGCAAGGAGGAGGGCTCCTGGTCCGGCGAGGAGGACCTCGGCGAGAAGGACCTCGGCAAGAAGGAGCACGGCAAGAAGGAGCACGACGGACCGCACGGCGGGATGCACACCGGCGGCGGCGCCCTGACCGAGGGCGGCGCCGCCGCCGAGCAAGGCTCGGGCTCCTGGGAGGGCGGCAAGGAGGAGTCCGGCGGCTGGAGCGGTGAGCACGAGAAGCCCAGCGGCGGCATGCACACCGGTGGCGGCGCCCTCGTCGGCCCCTCGGTGACCGCGGCCGGACTCGGCGTCCTCGCCGTCGCCGGCGCGGGCCTCTACGCCCTGCGCCGCCGGACCGCCACCGGCGCGGTCTGACCATGCCGGCCGCGATAGCGAAGCCCCGGCCGCCGCCCGTGCACCCGTGCGGCGGCCCGGCCCGCTTCCCGCGCCCGTCCGCCCCGCTGCCGCGCCCGAATGAGGTGTTCCACCGATGGCAGTCCCCCCTTCACCGTCCTCCCCTTCACCGTCCACCCCTCCCGCTTCCTCCCGTCCGTCGCCCTCCGGCCCTTCCGCTTCCTCCGCGTCCTCATCGGAGAAGGGCTCCCGTACCGGCGTGATGATGCTCTGCGCCACCGCCGCCGTCTTCCTCGCGATCAGCCTGTGCGGCGGCAACGGCCCGTCGTCCGACGGACGCCCCCCGCACGCCCCGCAGGCCGCCTCCGGTCAGGCCACCCGTGCCGCCGCCCCGCCGGCCCCGTCCTCGTCGAGCGCCCGTGACGCGGAGCCGTCGGGCAGGCATCTGCGCCGATCGAGACCGGTACGCCTGCTCATCCCGAAGATCTCCGTGAACGCCCCCTTCACCGACCTCGCCATCGGCCGCAGCGGCCGGCTGGACCCGCCCCCGGCGGACGACGTCAACCTGGTCGGCTGGCACGCCAAGGGCGCCTCTCCCGGCGAGGCGGGCACCGCGATCATCGCCGGGCACGTCGACACCAAGACGTCCGCCGCCGTCTTCGCCGGGCTCAGCGCACTGACCGAGGGCGACGTCTTCCAGGTCCTGCGGGCCGACGGCAGCAAGCCGTCCTTCCGGGTGGACAGCGTGGAGACCTTCGAGAAGGCCGACTTCCCCGACGAACGCGTGTACGGCGACACCCCGGAGGCGCAGGTGCGGCTCATCACCTGCGCGGGGGAGTACGACCGCCGGGTCAAGGACTACACGGACAACCTGGTCGTCTTCGCGCATCTCCTGTGACGCAGGCCCGCCAGTCACCCACGTAGTTCATCCCCGGTCGCGCGCTCACGGGGACGGGCACACGATCGAGGAACGCTGACGTCGCATCACGCGGCCGACGTTCCCTTCCCCCTCCGCGAAGGAGATGTGCGCAGGATGACCACCACGTCCGAACGTGTTGCAGGTTCGCGGGCGCGACAGGCGTCGCAACGTGTCTCCCAGTCCGTGTTCGACGGCTCCCGGCTCCGGGTCGTCCTGCTGGTCGACGTCTACGACGGCGCCCAGCAGCAGTTCCTGGAGGCCTACGAGCAGCTCTGCAACCAGGTCGCGTCCGTCCCCGGGCACGTGAGCGACCAGCTGTGCCAGTCCATCGAGAACCCCTCCCAGTGGCTCATCACCAGCGAGTGGGAGAGCGCGCCGCCGTTCCTCGCCTGGGTGAACAGCGAGGAACACGTGCGGATGGTGGAGCCGCTGCACAGCTGCGTCCGCGACACCAGGTCGCTGCGCTTCCACGTGGTCCGCGAGACCGGCGGGCCCGCGGCGGACGCGCAGGCGAACCGCCGCCGGCTGCAGACCTCGCCCCGGATCGGCGACGGCGTGATCCGGCACGCGCTCACCTTCACCGTCAAGCCCGGCAGCGAGGACATCGTCGCCAAGATCCTCGCCGACTACGCCTCGCCCGAGCCGCAGGTCGACGACACCACCCGGCTGTGCCGCACCTCGCTGTTCATGCACGGCAACCGTGTGGTGCGGGCCATCGAGGTGCGGGGCGACCTGCTGTCGGCGCTGCGCCACGTCTCCCGGCAGCCCGAGGTGCGGGCCGTGGAGGAGGCCATCAACCCCTATCTGGAGCAGGACCGGGACCTCGACGACCCCGAGTCCGCCCGGGTCTTCTTCACCCGGGCCGCGCTGCCGGCCGTCCACCATGTGACGGCGGACCGGCAGGACCCCCAGGCCGAGCGGTACGCCCTGTACTACCCGGCCCGGAAGGACCGCGGCATGAAGCTGGCCGAACTGCTCGCCCGGCAGGACGAGGCGGCGGCAGACGACCCGCGCAACCCGGTGCTGCGCAGCACGATCTTCCAGCGCGACGACGTCGTCGTACGGCTGATCGACGTGCGCGGCGGACTCGACGGCGCCGACCCCGGCCAGGCCCTCGGCCTGTCCGACCCCGCGCAGGCCGCCGAGCTGACGACGCTCGCGGAAGGCGTCGCCGACGCGGCCCCGGCCGGCGCGAAGGACGCCCTGCTCGCGCGGTTCATCGAGCGCGCGCGCATGGACCTCGTCACCGACCGTCGGTCGCCCGACGCCTGATCCGTCATCACGTGGGCCGGGGCGGCGACCCGCCCCCCCCACCTCGGTGCAGTACACCATCGGAGGAACGTCGTGATCACATCCCGTCCCAGAGTCGTGGATCTCAGCGAGGTCGAGCCCAACACCCGCCGCGGCGGCGACCTGCGCGCCATGCTCACCCCGGCCACCGTCGGCTCCACCAGTGGATTCATGGGCCTGGCCATCATCAAGCCCGGCGACCGCATCGGCGAGCACTACCACCCGTACTCCGAGGAGTTCGTGTACGTCGTGTGCGGCCGGCTGGAAGTCGACCTCGACGGCGAGGCCCAGGCGCTGCAGCCCGAGCAGGGACTGCTGATCCCGCTCGGCATGCGCCACCGCTTCCGCAACGTCGGCAAGGTGGAGGCCCGGATGGTCTTCCACCTCGGCCCGCTGGCCCCTAGCCCGCCGCTCGGCCACGTCGACACCGAGGGGACCGACGCCGAGGCCGTGGTGATCGGCGCCGAGGCCGCCGGCCGACGTCAGGTCCGGTCATGACGAGACGGGTGGCGGTCACCGGCATAGGCATCGTCGCCCCCGGCGGCATAGGCGTCCCCGCGTTCTGGAACCTCCTCGTCGAGGGCCGCACGGCGACGCGGGGCATCACGTTCTTCGACCCGGCCGGTCTGCGGTCGCGGATCGCCGCCGAGTGCGACTTCGATCCGGCGGCGCACGGACTGGACGCCGGGGACGTCGAACGCTGCGACCGCTACATCCAGTTCGCGATGGTCGCCGGAGACGAGGCGGTCCGGGACGCGGGTCTCGACCTCGCGGCGGAGAACCCCTGGCGGGTGGGCGTCTCCCTGGGCACCGCGGTCGGCGGGACCACCCGGCTGGAGAACGACTACGTGCTGGTCAGCCATCACGGACAGCGCTGGGACGTCGACCACCGCCAGGCCGCCCCGCAGCTGCACCGCGCGTTCACCCCCAGCACCCTCGCCTCGACGGTGGCCGAGCGGTTCGGCGCGCGGGGGCCGGTGCAGACCGTCTCCACGGGCTGCACCTCCGGCCTCGACGCGGTCGGGTACGCCTTCCACACGGTGGAGGAGGGCCGGGCGGACATCTGCATCGCCGGCGCCTCGGACTCGCCGATCTCCCCGATCACCATGGCCTGCTTCGACGCGATCAAGGCCACCTCCTGCCGCAACGACGACCCCGCCCACGCCTCGCGTCCCTTCGACGCCGACCGCGACGGGTTCGTCATGGGGGAGGGCGGCGCGGTGCTCGTCCTGGAGGAGCTGGAGCACGCGAGGGCCCGCGGCGCGCACGTGTACTGCGAGCTCGGCGGGTACGCCACCTTCGGCAACGCCTACCACATGACCGGCCTGACCAGCGAGGGACTGGAGATGGCCCGGGCCATCGAGGACGCCCTCGACCACGCGCGGACCGACGCCACCGCGGTCGACTACGTCAACGCGCACGGCTCGGGCACCAAGCAGAACGACCGCCACGAGACCGCCGCGGTGAAGCGGGTCCTGGGCCGGCACGCCTACGACACCCCCATGAGTTCCATCAAGTCGATGGTGGGCCACTCCCTGGGCGCCATCGGAGCGATCGAACTCGTCGCCTGCGTCCTGGCGCTGGCCCACCAGGTGGTACCGCCGACCGCGAACTACGAGACGCCCGACCCCGAGTGCGACCTGGACTACGTCCCGCGCGTGGCCCGTGAGCGCAAGCTCTCCAGCGTGCTCTCGGTGGGCAGCGGGTTCGGCGGATTCCAGTCCGCGGTGGTCATGAACCGGCCGAGGGAGAAGACACGATGAGCGAACCCCTTCCACGGCGCGCGGCCGTCACGGGAATCGGCGTGGTCGCGCCCAACGGAACCAGCACCGAGACCTTCTGGAAGTCCTCGAAGGAGGGCATCAGCGTCCTGGAGCAGGTCACCCGCGAGGGCTGTGAGCACCTCCCGCTGCGGGTGGCCGGCCAGGTCCGCGACTTCGACCCGTCGGCGGCGATCGAGGAGCGCTACCTCGTCCAGACCGACCGGTTCACGCACTTCGCGATGGCCGCCGCGGACCTCGCGCTGGACGACGCCGGCCTCGGCCGGCCGGAGACCGACGCCGCGCCGTACTCCGTCGGCGTGGTCACCGCGGCCGGCTCCGGCGGCGGCGAGTTCGGCCAGCGCGAGCTCCAGCAGCTGTGGAGCAAGGGCAGCCGTTTCGTCGGCCCGTACCAGTCCATCGCCTGGTTCTACGCCGCCAGCACCGGCCAGATCTCCATCCGCCGCGGGTTCAAGGGCCCCTGCTCGGTCGTCGCGGCCGACGAGGCCGGCGGCCTCGACGCCCTCGCCCACGCGGCGCGGGCCGTGCGGCGCGGCACCGACGTGATCGTGGCCGGGGCGACCGAGGCGCCGATCGCGCCGTACTCGATGGTCTGCCAGCTCGGCTACGAGGAACTCAGCACGGTCGGCGACCCGACCCGTGCCTACCGCCCGTTCACGTCGGCGGCCTGCGGGTTCGTGCCGGCCGAGGGCGGCGCCATGGTCGTGGTGGAGGCGGCGGAGTCGGCCCGGGCGCGCGGCGCACGGGTGCGGGCCTTCCTCGCCGGGCACGCGGCCACCTTCACCGGCGCCTCCCGCTGGGAGGAGTCGCGGCAGGGCCTCGCCGAGGCGATCCGTGGAGCGCTGGAGGAGGCGGACTGCGCTCCGGAGGAGATCGACGTGGTCTTCGCCGACGCGCTCGGCGTCCCGGCGGCGGACCGCGCCGAGGCCCTGGCCATCGTCGACGCGCTCGGCCCGCGCGGCGCCCGGGTGCCCGTCACCGCGCCCAAGACCGGTATCGGCCGCGGCTACTGCGCGGCGCCGCTGATGGACACCGCGGCGGCGGTGCTCGCCATGGAGCACGGTCTCATCCCGCCCACCCCCAACGTCTTCGACATCTGCCATGACCTCGACCTCGTGACCGGCCGCGCCCGCACCGCAGAGGTGCGCACGGCCCTGGTCCTGAGCCGGGGGCTCATGGGCTCCAACTCGGCGCTGGTGCTGCGGCACGGCGTCGCCGACGCCTCGTAGCGGGGCGTCGCGCAGCAGGGAAGCAGCAGAGGAGAGGAACCCCATGACCGACCGCATCACCGTGGAAGAGCTGGCCGAACTCATGAAGAAGTCCGCCGGCGTCACCGTCGCGCCGGACGAGCTCCGGCAGCAGGACACCGCCTTCGCCACCCTGGGCGTGGACTCGCTCGGGCTGCTGGGCATCGTGGGCGAGCTGGAGAACCGGTACGGCACGCCGATGCCCCCGGACGCCGAGCGCTCCAAGACGCCCCGGCAGTTCCTCGACCTCGTCAACAGCGCACTCATGACAGGAGCGTGAGATGTCCGGACACACGCAGAACGAGATCACCATCGCGGCGCCCCTGGAACTGGTCTGGGAGATCACCAACGACCTGGAGAACTGGCCTCGGCTGTTCAGCGAGTACGCCTCGGTCGAGATCCTGTCCCGTGAGGGCCGCAAGACCACCTTCCGGCTCACCATGCACCCGGACGAGAACGGCACCGTGTGGAGCTGGGTCTCGGAACGGGAGCCGGACCGGGACACCCGCACGGTCAAGGCCCGCCGGGTCGAGACGGGACCCTTCGACCACATGGACATCCACTGGCGGTACGAAGAGGTGCCGGCGGGCACGCGGATGGTCTGGACGCAGGACTTCGCGATGAAACCGCAGGCGCCGGTCGACGACGAGTGGATGACCGACAACATCAACCGGAACTCCAAGGTCCAGATGGCCCTGATCCGGGACCGCATCGAGAAGGCGGCCGCGGAGCGCGGCGCCACGCCCGGTCTGACCGACTGACCCGTACGGAGGACGGCCCCCATGCACCAAGCACTGATCGTCGCCCGGATGGCCCCGGGATCGGCGCCCGACATCGCCAAGGTGTTCGAGGAGTCCGACCGCGGAGAGCTTCCCCAGCTCGTCGGCGTCGTCCGGCGCAGCCTCTTCCAGTTCGGCGACGTCTACATGCATCTCATCGAGTCCGAGCGCGACCCCGGGCCCGCCATCGCCAGGATCACCGGGCATCCGGAGTTCCGGGACGTCAGCGAGCGGCTGTCCTCGTACGTCAGCGCGTACGACCCCGAGACCTGGCGGTCCCCCAAGGACGCCATGGCGCAGCGCTTCTACCTCTGGGAGCGCGAGCCGGCCGGCTGAGCCGCGCCGGACCACACCGGTCGCCGGGCCCGCGACGCTGCGGGCCCGGCGACCGGTGGTCCGGGGGCACGGGTGCGGCCGGCGTGCCGGGTGTCGCGCGGGCGCGGCCGGATCAGCCCGGGACGTGGCAGTCGAACGCGTGCAGGTAGGGGTTGACCGGGCTGATGTCGTCGATGACCAGTCCGGCGGCGGTCAGCCGGGAGACCATGCTCTCGGTGGTGTGCTTCGCCCCGCCGACGTTGAGCAGCAGCATCAGGTCCATCGCGGTGCTGAACCGCATCGACGGCGTGTCGTCGACGAGGTTCTCGATGACCACGACCCGGGTGCCCGGTCCGCCCGCCTCGCGGACGTTGCGCAGCGTGCGGGCGGTGCTCTCGTCGTCCCACTCGAGGATGTTCTTGATGACGTAGACGTCGGCCTCGACCGGGACGGCCTCGCGCACGTCGCCGGGCACGATCCGGGCCCGGTCGGCGAGGTCGCCGCCCGCGAGCAGCCGCGGCACCGCGTTCTCCACCACCCTGGGCAGGTCGAGCAGGGCGCCCCGCATCGCCGGGTACTTGTCGAGGAGGCTCGCCACCACGTGCCCCTGGCCGCCGCCGAGGTCGGCGACCGACGCACACCCCGACAGATCCAGGAACGCCGCGACGTCGCGCGCCGACTGCACGCTGGACGTGGTCATCGCGCGGTTGAAGACGTCGGCGGACTCCGGGGCGTCCTCGTTGAGATAGGCGAAGAACTCCTTCCCGTACAGGCCCTCCACCACGTTGTGCCCGGTGCGCACCGCCTCGTCCAGCAGCGGCCAGGCGTCCCAGGTCCACGGTTCGGTGCACCACAGGGTGATGGCGCGCAGGCTGTTCGGGTCGTCCTCGCGCAGCAGCCGTGAGACGTCGGTGTGCGCGAACGTGCCGTCCGGCCGCTCGGCGAAGACGCCGTAGCAGGACAGGGCCCGCAGCAGCCGCCGCAGCTGCCGGGGTTCGGCCTTCACGGCGGCCGCGAGGTCCTCCACGGGCAGCGGGCTGTCGCCGAGGGCGTCGGCGACGCCCAGCCGGGCGGCCGCGCGCAGGGCGGCGGCGCACGCGGCCCCGAACGCGAGCTCCCGCATCCGCATGGAGGGCGGCGGGACGGGGGGCGGGTCCTGCTCGGGCGGGTCCGACAGCTTGGGTGACTGAACGGTCGTCATGTGCCGCCTTCCTTCGTTCTCGGATGCCAGGGGTTCGTGGTGCTCGAGGTGCTTCACGTGCTTGACGTGCCTGGGGTGCTTCGGGGCCGTGCGGCGCTGTCGGATCAGCGACGGGTGCGGTCGGCCGGGCGGCACAGGCCGGCGGGCTTCGACGCCGTGCAGGCGTTGCCCTCGAAGGTGTTGCCCTTGCCTGCGGTGTCCGCGTTGACCAGGTCCGCCGGGGCGTTGCCCTCGAGCGTGTTGTCGCTGATCCGGTTCCGCTCGCTGGGGGTGCCGACGAAGCTCTTGAACAGCACGATGCCGCCGGACAGCGGGGACGCGCCGACGTTGTCCCTGATGACGTTGCGGGTGATCAGACTGTCCTCGGCGCCGGTCAGGACGATGCCGGAGCCCTGCAGTGCGTCCAGCCGGGCGGTCTTCGGACACGACTTGTTGTTGCGCTCGATGCGGTTCTCCGTCACCGTCACCAGGCCGGCCCGCGGCTTGTTCTCGTCGCCGACGACGAACACCGCCGCGCAGTTGCCGGTGAGGCGGTTGGCGGCGAGGGTGAGGTTGCGCAGCCGGCGGACGGTGACGCCGATCCGGTTGCCCTCGAGCCGGTTGCGCGCGACGACCGTTCCCTCGGTGTCGACGGCGCCCATCTCCTCCTTGACGGAGTTGGCGAGAAACAGGCCCGCGTCGCCGTTGTCCCGTGCGGTGTTGCCCCGGAACACGCCGTGCACGGAGCCCTCCTGGGCGATGCCCCACACGCCGTTCTTCTCGGCGGTGACGTTGCGCACCGTCAGGTTGTCGGCGGCCATGGCGTAGACGCCGGACCGGGTGAAGCCCGTGACGGTCAGGTTCGCGACGGTGACGTCCTCGACGTGCTGTTCCTTCGTGCCGAGGACGCAGACGCCGTTGCCGCTCTCGGCGCAGCCCTCGGCGGCCTTGACGACCGGTTCGGCCGCGGTCTCGGCGCCGGGTTTCGGCGCGGGCTTCGCGGCGGGTTTCGTCGCGGGCTCGGCAGCCGGCTTCGCGGCGGGCTTGGCGGCGGGCTTGGCGGCGCCCGTGCCGGTGGCCGTGCCCCCTGTGCCGGCCGCGGTCGTGCCGGAGGCGGCAGCCGGCCGGATGACCGTGCCGCGGCCCATGCCGCGCAGGGTCAGCCCGGGCGTCTTCACGGTGACGCTCTCGCGGTAGGTGCCGAAGGCCACCAGAACGGTGTCGCCCGGTGCCGCGGCGTCCACCGCCTGCTGGATCGATTGTCCCGGATGCACCAGATGCACCTGGTGCGCCGAATGCCCGGCGGCGGGGGAGGCGGCGCCGAGCCCCGTTCCGAGAAGGGTCGCTGTGCACGCCAGGTACGCGATATGGCATTTCTTCATATTGCGCACGCTATGACCCGATGCCGGGTCAACCGGCGGGATGGGCCATCCAAGGGCGTGTCCGGCGTGTCCCCGTCACCGTGTCGCGGGCGCGCCGCCCGGGCGGCGTCCTCAGCGCCCCTCGCCCCGGCCCCGCCGACGGCCCCCGGGCGAGCGGCGCGCGAGCCGCCGCGGACGCATGGCCGCGGGCGCCTCCTGCACCGGGCTCGCCCTGCCGGGATCGTCCTGCCAGGCCTCGTAGTCGGTGAAGGCGTCGCCGGAGTCCGGGCCGCCGAAGGGGCCTGCGCCGCCCGCGCCCCGGGCCGTCGGGACGTCCTTGATCATGGCCAGCGCCAGGGTGTCGGAGTCGGGCATCGCGTCCGGCGGGCGGTGGGCGACGGTTTCGGGCAGCATCACCAGGCACGTGGTGCCGGACTTCTCGGCGGACGGCCGCAACTGGACGCGGATGCCGTGGCGTTCGGCGAGCCGGCCGACCACGAACAGTCCCATGTGCTGCGCGATGCCGACGTCGACGGTCGGCGGGTTGGCCAGCTTGTGGTTGATCACCGCGAAGTCGTCCGCCTCGAGGCCGATGCCCTCGTCGTGGATCTCGACCATGATCCGGCCGTCGGGAAGCCGGGACCCGGTCACCCGCACCGGCGAGTGCGGGGAGGAGAACGCCGTGGCGTTCTCCAGCAGTTCGGCCAGCAGGTGCACGAGGTCGGTCACGGCCGGACCCTGCACCTGGGCCTCCGGCAGGCCGGCCAACCGGATGCGCTCGTACTGCTCCACCTCCGAGGAGGCCGCGCGGATGACGTCGACCAGTGGCAGCGGACGGTCCCACTGCTGGGCGGGTCTCTCCCCGCCGAGCACCAGGAGGTTCTCGCCGTTGCGGCGCACCCGGGTGGCGAGGTGGTCCAGTTTGAAGAGGTTCTCCAGCTGCTCCGGGTCCGTCTCGTTGTCCTCCAGACTGGTGATCATGGCGAGTTGACGCTCGATCAGGGACTGGCTGCGGCGCGACAGGTTGGTGAAGATCGCGTTGATGTTGCCGCGCAGCAGCGCCTGCTCGGCCGCGAGCCGGACGGCTTCGCGGTGGACGTGGTCGAAGGCCCGGGCGACCTCGCCGATCTCGTCGGTGGTGTCGATCGCGATGAGGGTGACCCGGGTGTCCACCTTGCCGGGGTCGGCCTGTGACAGCTGGTCGATCAGGGCCGGCAGCCGCTGTCCGGCGATCTCGATGGCGGACGCGCTCAGCCGGCGCATGCCGGTCACCATCGTGCGGGCCACCCAGGTGGCGAGGAGGAAGGCGACGAGCACCGAGGCGAGCACGAGTGCGGCGTTGGTGATCGCGTCCCCGCGCGCCTGGTCGGCGATGTCCTGGGCGCTGGCGAGCGCCGTGTCGGTGAGATGCACCTGGACGCTGCGGTAGGCGTCGAAGCCCAGGGTGGACGAGGCGAAGAAGGACTCCGCGGTGATGCCCTGCCCGGCGAGTTCCGCGGCGGGCTTCCCGGTGGCGATCTCGGCGATCATCTCCTCCATGGCGGGGGGAGCCGTGTAGGTCTTCCCCGCCGCCTCGGCCTGCGCGGCGGCCGCCGCGGCCTGCTGCTTGCCCCGGGCCCCGGCGTCGGTCAGCGCCTGCTGCAGCCGCGCGATGTCCTCGGTGGTGGCGGCGCCCGTGTACTCCTGCAGACCCACCTGCTCGAGGTAGGCGTACGAGCGGAAGGAGGCGAGCTGGGTCTCCAGTTCGCCCGGGGCGAGGGCGTCGCGGTCCTCCACCAGCAGGTGCGTGCCGATCGACCGGATCAGGGACTCGGCGGCCTGGGTCAGGGACACGGAGTAGAGAGTCCGGCCGAAGCTGGCCTGGTTGTCGCTGCCGAACCCGAGTTCGTTGGAGATCTCCATCAGGGGGTGCTGGACGGTGTGGTAGCTCTCCTCCGTCTGCACCCCGGACATCCGCGAGGTGAACGCGTTGGCCCGTACGGCGGTGAACTGCTTCTCGCCCTCGCGCACCAGCTGCACACGCCGCAGGAGGCCGCTGGTCTGCGGCATCCGGGCGACCGCCGCGTCGAACGCCTTCGCGTCCGCGTCGGTGATCTTCCGGGCCCGGACGACGGCGGCCGACTCCTTCTTCTCCGCGACGAGCGGGATGACCGCCACGTCCCGTTCGTTGATCGCGTCGCTCGCGTACCTGTTGGCGGCCTGGACGAGTTCGGCCACACGGACCGCGTCGTCGGCGTCCTGCCAGGTGTCCACCGAACGTTTCACCCGGATGCCCCCGAAGACGAGGGCGACGAGCACCGGGATGAGGAGAACGGCGCGGAGTCGTCTGCCCACGGGCCAGTTGCGGGTGAGGGATCTCCGTCCCTCGGCTGCGGGTGAGTTGTTCGGCACGTCGTCCTCGTCGCCTGTGGAACGCCTCGCGCGTGACGCGCCGGTACCCCTCACTACGGCGCGTCGGCAGCACTGCGTTCAGAAGTGGTGCAACTTTCACCAAAGTAGTGCCGTGGGCGTTCCGTTCGCCACCGGGGACGGGATGACTTTGCACACGACCGCGACCGTGGCGTGCGGGCGGCGCACAGCTCACGCGCGGCCGTGGGACTCCTGGGAGCGGCGCGAGAGGGCGTCGATGACCACCGCGGCGAACAGCACGCCGCCGGTGATGATGAACTGGACGGCCGGGGGAGTGTCCGTGATCGCCATGCCGGACGCGATCGACTGGATCACCAGCATGCCCAGTACCGCCGACCAGGTGGTGCCGCGTCCGCCGAACAGGCTGGTGCCGCCGATGACGGCCGCCGCGATGGCGTTCACCAGCAGGACGCCGGACCCCGAGCTCTGGCTCACCGAGGTGATGCGCGAGGCCAGGAACAGGCCGCCGACCGCGGCCATCGTGCCCGAGACCGCGAGCACCGCCGTCTGCACCCAGGTCACGCTGAGACTGGCCCGGCGGGACGCCTCGACGCTCCCGCCGAGCGCGTACACCTGCCGTCCGTAGTGCGTGCGGCGCAGCATGACGTCGAGGCCGGCCACCACCACGAGGAAGACCAGCAGGGCCAGCGGCAGCCCCTGGAACCGGTTCAGCAGGTAGGCGACGGTGAAGGCGACCGCCGCGAGCCCGGCGGTGCGCACCAGGGTGCCGCGCAGTGAGCGGTGCGGCATGCCGACGGCCCGGCGGCGGCGTCGGTCCCGGTCGCAGGCGAGGAAGTAGGCGCCCGCGGCGAGTGCCGCGAGGCCGTAGGCGACGGCGTCCTGAGTGAAGTAGTAGCTGGTCAGCTTGGCGATCAGGCCGTTCTCGTCCAGGTTGACGGTGCCGCTGTCGCCGAGGATGGCGAGCATGAGGCCGTTCCAGGTGAGCAGGCCGGCCAGAGTGACCACGAACGCCGGCACCCGGGTCCGGGCGATGGAGTAGCCCTGCACGGTCCCCGCGACCGTGCCCGCCAGGACCGCCACGATCAGCGCGAGCCATTCCGGTGCCCCGTGGTTCACGTTCAGCACGGCGAAGACGGCCGCGGCCAGGCCGCTGATCGAGCCGACGGAGAGGTCGAGTTCGCCGAGCAGCAGCACGAACACGATGCCGACGGCGATCAGCCCCGTGCCCACGATGTCCACGCTGAGGTTGGACAGGTTGCGCGGCGAGAGGAAGTTCTCGTTGAGGGACTGGAAGGTGATCCAGACGACGGCCAGGACGAGGACGACGGGGAGCGAACCCAGTTCGCCGGCGCTCAGCTTGCGCCGGAACACCGTCACTCCGCTCTCCATCGCGCGGGCGACTGCCCGCATGCTCTTCACCACCCCGCCTCCCGGCCGGCCGGACGGCGCGGCACGTTCTCCGTTGCGCCGGTGATGGACGAGACGATCTGTTCCTGCGACGCGGTGTTCACGTCGAAGAAGCCGTTGTTGCGCCCCAGGCGCAGCACGACGGCACGGTCGGCGAGCGCCTTCACGTCGCCCATGTTGTGACTGATGAGCAGCACGCCCAGCCCGCGGTCGCGCAACCGGTCCACCAGGTCGAGGACCTCGGTGCTCTGCTCGAAGCCGAGGGACGCGGTCGGCTCGTCCAGGAGCAGGATCCTCGGGTCGCCCAGGAGCGAGCGGGCGATGGCCACCGTCTGCCGCTGACCGCCGGAGAGCGAGACGACGGGGCCGCGCAGATCGGGCATGCCCCGGGTCAGGCGATCCAGCAGCTGTCGGGTACGGCGTTCCATCTCCACCTCGTCGAGGAACCCGAACCGGCGGATCTCCCGGCCGAGGAACAGGTTCCCGACGACGTCGAGGTTCCCGCACAGCGCGAGGTCCTGGTAGACGGTGGCGATGCCGAGGTCGCGGGCGTCGTGCGGACGCCGGATGTGCACCGGCGCGCCCCGCCACTCGATGACGCCCTTCTCCGCGGGGGCCACTCCGGAGATCACCTTGACCAGGGTGGACTTGCCGGCCCCGTTGTCGCCGAGCAGGGCGACGACCTGGCCGGAGTGGATCTCCAGTTCGATGTCGTCGAGGACCTTGACGACGCCGAAGCGCTTGCACACCCCGCGCAGCGCCAGCAAGGGGGGATCCGGCACGCAAACCACCTTCTTCCCGGGAGCGGGGGACGCGGCGTCAGGTGAGTCCGGCCCTGTCGCAGGCGGCCCGGAGTTGAGGCGTGCAGATCTGCTGGACGGTGTGCAGGCCGTCCTTGACGACCGTGTCACCGATGTTGTCGACGGTCACGGACACCGGCGTGAGCAGCACGGACGCGACGGCCTCCCCGTCGCGCGTCGGCACCTCGCCGGTGGCGACGGGTTCGAGGCTCTCCCCGCGAGCCGCCGCCACGGCCATGGAGCCGCCGGCCGCCGCCTCGGGCCCGAACGGCTTGAAGACGGTCATGTACTGGTCGCCGCCGACGATGCGGCGCAGCGCGGGAAGTTCGGCGTCCTGCCCGGTGACCGGCGGCAGCGGGGTGACCTTGTTCGCCTTGAGGGCGGAGATGCTGCCGCCGGCGAGACCGTCGTTGGCCGCGTAGACCCCGTCGATCGCGTCGGGGCCGAGCGCCGCGAGCGCCCCGGACATGTTCATGTGCGCGGTCTCCGGCCGCCACTGCGGGGTGTCGTACGCCTTGCCGATCTTCACCTTTCCGGCGAGCACGGACAGCGCGCCCCGCTGGAACGCCCTGGCGTTGGGGTCGCTCGGGTCTCCGTTCATCATGACGATCTGGGCGCCGGGCACCTTGTCGCCCATCGCTCGCAGCAGGGCCCTGCCCTGGAGCCTGCCGACCTCCACCCCGTCGAAGGAGACGTAGCCCGAGATGGGGCCCTCGGCGAGCCGGTCGTAGGCGATGACGGGGATGCCGGCCTCGTGGGCCTTGGTGACCGCGGGTCCGAGCGAGCGCGCGTCCACGGCCACCAGCACGATGGCGTCCACGCCCTTGGTGATCATCGAATCCATCTGTTCCTGCTGGAGTGCCACATCGCCCTTGGCGTTGGCGTGTTCGACCTCGCAGTCGTCGCACAGTCGGGCGATCCGCTTCTCCAGCAGCGGCCTGTCCTGGCCCTCCCAGCGGGGCGTGGTGGCGTCCGGCAGCAGCAGGCCGATGCGCGGCCCGCTCCCGCCGTCGCGGGGCTCGCTGTCGGCGTCGGCCCCGCAGGCGGCCAGGACCGCCGCCGCGCAGAGCACGGTCAGGGCCATCACCGTGTCCCGAATGCAGGCCTTCATATGCGATACCTGCCGTAGACGACAATAGGGTGGATATGTTCGGCTGATCCTTATATGCGATTCTGGTGGGTGGGTGCCCCGATCTCAACCTGTCGGGACCTGCGGCAGGACGGGAGGTACGTTGCGGACATGCCTCGACCGGGCCCTGACCTTCGCCGGAGCGACGCTGGCGGCGGTCTACGCGCCCGGCGCCGCCGAGGGAGAACTCCGGCTGGTGGACACGTCCGGAGGAACGCCTTCCGGACAGCGACCGCCGGAGCGCCTGCCGCTGTCCGGTGACTCGCCCGCGGTCCTCGCCTTCCGCACCGACCGCCCCCTCTGGCTGCCCGCCGACACCCCTCCCGGCCCGCTCGGGGCGCTCCCCCTGGACGCGGACGGCCGACGTCTGGGCTGCCTCCTCGTCCTCGGCTCCTCGGCGGACGGCTTCGAGAACGAACAGCGCCGGTTCCTGGAGCGGTACGCCGACGCCGTCGCCGTCCTGCTCGAACCGGCCGCCGAACCGCCGCGAACGGCGTCCCTGCTGGCGCCCGCCCTGCACAGCCTGCGCGTCGGCTCCTTCGTCCTCTTCCCCGACACCGGCCTGATCGAGGCCGACGAGACCCTGCTCGAGCTGGTCGGCATCACCCCCGACGACTTCGACGGCAAGGCCGACACCCTGCTCGCCCACGCCCTGCCGGAGGACATGCACGCCCTGATGACGGTCCTGGAGCCCGCGGACCTGGAGTCCGGCCGGCGCGACCTGGAGTTCCGGGTCCGCGGCCCGAAGGGCGAGATGCGCTGGCTGAGCCTGAGCTGCCGGACCGCGCCGGCCGCCGAAGGCCGGCCGGACGGCGTGCTCGGCGTCGTGACGGCCACCCCGGTGCTGCGCCGCGGAGCCGACGACGTCTCCCGCATCCAGTGGCTGACCGCCGCCCTCGACGACGCCGCCACGGTGCGCGACGTCGGCCGCGTGGTCGTCGCCGCCCTGCGGGAGCCGCTGGCCGCCGACCGCGTCGCCCTCGCCGCGCTGCAGGACGACCGGCTCATGGTCACCGTCCTCGACCCGCCCCAGCCCACGGCCTGGCCCGAGGCCTGGCGCGCGGAGTGGCGCACCGAATGGCCCGACGCCCCGCTGCGCGCCCTGCCCACCCTGCGGGACGCGCTGCTCGACGGCCGGATGGACCTGTGGCCCACCGACACCGACCTCGAACCCGGACTGTCCGGCATCGGCCCCGGCGGACTGGCCGTCCTGCCGCTGCCGGCCAAGGGCCGCGTCGCCGGCGTGTGCCTGGTCGGCTGGGACCGGCCGCACGAGTTCGTCCCCGAGGAGCGGTCGCTGCTCACCGCGACCGCCGCCCTCGTCGGCCAGGCCCTCAAACGGGCCCACGCGCACGACGCCGAGCAGGAACTCGCCACGATGCTCCAGCGCAGCCTGCTGCCCCGGCGCCTGCCCGAACTCCCCGGCGGAACCGCCGTCGCCCGCTATCTGCCGGCCCGGCGCGGCCTCCAGGTGGGCGGCGACTGGTACGACGTCATCGCCCTCTCCCAGGACCGGGTGGCGCTGGTCATCGGAGACGTGCAGGGACACAGCGCCGGAGCCGCCACGATCATGGGCCAGATGCGGACGGCGGTCCGGGCCTACGCCATGGAGGGCCACCCGCCCGACGTGGTCGTCTCCCACGCCAACCGGCTCCTCGTCGGCATGGAGACCGACCTGTTCGCCACCTGCTGCTACGCAGAACTGGACATGGAGGAGGGCAACACCCTGTTCGTGCGGGCCGGCCATCTGGCGCCCCTGCTGCGCCGGCCCGACGGCGAGACCGAGGAGGTCGAGGTCGCGGGCGGCCCTCCACTGGGCATCCTCGCCGAGGCGGACTTCCCCATGACGGCCGTCGAACTGACCCCCGGCACGGTCCTCGCCCTGGTCACCGACGGCCTGGTCGAGGCCGCCGACCTCCCGCTCGACGAGGGCATGCGGCGCACCCGCACCGCCCTCGCCGCGGCCGACCCCGCGGACCTCGGCCGCACGGCCGACCTGCTCCTCGGCGACGCCGGCCGCCGCGAGGACGACGTGGCGCTGCTGCTCCTGCGCTACGACGGCATGAAGACCCGCCCCATCCGGGCCGGCTGGATGGTGTGGCGACTGCCCGACGCCGTGATGCACGCCCGCCGATTCACCGCGCGCACCCTGCGCCGCTGGCAGGTCCAGGAGGCCGCCGACGCCGTGCTGCTGGTCGTCTCCGAGCTCGTCACCAACGCCCTCGTGCACACGCAGGGGCCGGTCCGTCTCGACCTGATCCTGCGCGGCGACCGCGTGCGCGTCTGCGTGAGCGACTCCTCGCCGCGCGCCCCCGCCAAACCCGTGATCGTCGACTGGGAGTCCACCGGCGGTCGCGGCCTGCTGCTGGTCGAGGCGATGTCCGACACGTTCGGCTCGGTCCCGGTGGCCGGCGGCAAACAAGTGTGGAGCGAGATCGTCGTACCGGAGGCAGTGCCGTGAGCACCCGACGCAGATACGCCGCCGCGGTGGTCGGCGCGGCCCTTCTGACCCTGCCCCTGGCCGCCTGCGACGGCGGAGGGCAAAGCGGCTCCGGCGAGGGCTTCACCGTCGGCCTGCTGCTCCCCAGCAGGGCCGTGCCGCGCTGGGAGCACTCGGACCGACCGCTCATCGAGGCGCAGGTGAAGAAGCTGTGCCCGGGCTGCACGGTGGAATACGCCAACGCCGAGAACGACGTGACCAGACAGCGGCAGCAGATGGTGTCCATGGTCACCAAGGGCGCGAAGGTCCTGATCCTCGACGCCGCCGACACCCGGGCGCTGCGCTCCTCCATCCAGGAGGCGCGCCAGGCCGGCGTCCCCGTCGTCGCCTACGACCGCCTCGCCGAGGGCCCTGTCATCGGCTACGTCGGCTTCGACGGACACGAGGTCGGCCGGCTCCAGGGCCAGGCGCTCCTCGACGCCCTGGGCAAGCGGGCCGAGGACGCCGACGTCGTCATGGTCAACGGCGACCCCACCAGCCCCAACGCGGCCCTGTACCGCAAGGGCGCGCTGTCCGTCCTCAACGGCCGGGTGACGATCGCCAGGTCCTACAACACGCTGGACTGGAGCGCGCAGAACGCGCACGCCAACATGTCGGCCGCCGTCGCGGCCCTCGGCCCGGACGGGATCGACGGCGTGCTCGCCGCCAACGACGCCATCGCCTCGGGCGTGATCTCCTCGCTCAAGAGCGCCGGCGTCACCGACCTCCCGCCCGTCACCGGTCAGGACGCCGACCTAGACGCCGTGCGGCGGATCGTCAAGGGCGAGCAGTACATGACGGTGTACAAGCCGTTCAAGGACGAGGCGTCCGCGGTCGCCGCCATGGCCGTCGCCGTCGGACGGGGCGACGATCCCCGCGACAGGGCCACCACGACCGTGGACAGCCCCACCACCGAGGACATCCCGTCGGTCCTGCTCACCCCGACCTCCGTGACGGCCGAGGACATCGAGCCGGTCCTCGTCGAGAGCGGCGTCTACACCGCCGCCCAGATCTGCACCCCGCGACTGCGCGCGGCCTGCGACCGGGTCGGACTCACCCCGTGAGCCCGGTCGGACGTCAGTGCTGGTACGGCTGCTGCTGCGGCTGCCCGTACGCCTGACCGCCGACGTGACCGGCGGCCTGCGCCTGCAGCTGCTCGGCCTGCTCCTTGGCCACCTTCTGCTCCGCGCCGCAGAAGGTGCACTGGGTCGCGTACTTCGAGGAGATCGGGAACAACGGCACGAAGAACAGGGTGAACTTCGTGACCCGCTTCCTGAGGGTGTGCGCGGCGGGGTTGCCGCAGCGGCCGCACACCAGCGTCAGTATCGCCAGCTGGTAGAGGTATCCCTTGGTGCCGAAGATGATCACGTCGTGCTTCCTTCTGGGGTGGGTGTCCGTCCGGACGGGTGACCGTCCGGGTGTCCTTCGGGACGGCTGTAGCACAGCACAGTCTGCTGCATCGCGGGATCACCCGGGTGAGCGGCAGGAGGGTCGATGCCCTGGGCCACGCGGGCGATCTCCCGGCCGCGACGGCGGTGGAGGCCGCCGGGACGCCGCCATGGTCGTCTGGCCGCCGCACAACGGCGGTTCAGGCTTCCTCCGAGAAGAGGTCCCATGCCCCGACTTCCTCGTTCGGCGGGCATCACCGCCGCCGCACTCGCCCTCGGGCTGCTCGCCACGGCTCCCGCCGCCGGCGACGAGCCGACGGTGTCCGCGCCGCGCGTCGTCGCCCACTTCGACCTCGCCAAGGGCGAGTCTCCGGAGAACGTCGCGCTCGAACCCGACGGCTCGGCCGACCTGACGTTCTCGACGGCACGGCAGGTCGTCAACGTCACCCGCGAGGGCCGAAAGCGGCTCCTCGCGACGCTGCCCGCGGTGCCGAACGCCTCCACGCCCGTCGTCGGCAGGGCCGTCGTCCTCGGCATCGCCCGCGCCCAGAACGGCGCCCTGTACGTCACCTACGCCACCGGCACCCGCGCGACCGGCATCTGGCGTGTCCCCGCCGGCGGCGGCAAGCCCCGCCAGATCGCCCAGCTGCCGGCGACGGGGTTCCCCAACGGTCTCGCCCTCGACGAGCGCCGAGGCGTGTTCTACGTCGCCGACTCGGTGCTGGGCACCGTCTGGCGCGTCCCGCGCGCGGGCGGCAAGCCCACCGCATGGGCCCAGGGAGCCGCGCTCGAGCCGCGTAACGCGCCGCCCGCGGCCCGCGTCGGGGTCAACGGCCTGCGCCTGCACCGCGACGCCGTGTGGGTGTCCAACACCAACGCCGGAACGCTGCTGCGCATCCCGGTCGGGGAGGACGGCTCGGCCTGCGCGATCCAGACCCGTGCGACGGGCCTCTACGCGATCGACGACTTCGGGTTCGTCGACCGGCGCCGCGACACGGCGCTCGCCGCGCTGATCGGCGGCAGCGAGGTCGCCCTGGTCCACCCGGACGGCGCCCACGAGGTCGTCCTCGACCGCCAGGCCGGACTGTCCAACCCCACTGCCGTGGTCGTACGCGGCAGGACCGCCTACGTCACCAGCGCGGCGTACTTCACCCAGAAGGACCCCAACCTCCTCCTGGCCCAGGTGCACCAGCGCGCCCGGCGCTAGGCCGCGTCAGGCCGCCGGGTGCACCAGGCCGTACTCGTAGGCGAAGGCGACCGCCTGGACGCGGGCGCGGGCGCCGATCTTGGCGAGGATGTGGCTGACGTGCGACTTGACGGTGGTCGGGGCGATGGACAGCCGCGCGGCGATCTCCGCGTTGGACCAGCCGCAGGCGACCGCGACGAGCACGTCGCGTTCGCGCTCGGTGAGGGCGTCCGGTCCGGGCGCGCCGTCGCGGGGGAGCGCGGCGCGCTCGTGGCGGACGGTGTCGATGAGCGCACGGGTCAGTTCGGGCGTGATGACGGCGTCCCCCGCCGCCACCGCACGGACGGCCGCGGTCAGTTCGTCGGGGGTGGCGTCCTTGAGCAGGAAGCCGCCGGCGCCCGCGCGCAGTGCGGCGTACGCGTAGCCGGCGTCGCTGGTGGAGGTGAGGACCAGCACCCGCGGCGGGGGGCCGGGCGGCCGGGCCGTCTCGCCGACCACGGCGAGGGGGGCGGGGCGGGCGATGCGGCGGATGGTCTCGATGTCGTCCGCGAGCGGACGGCGGCCGTCCATCAGGACGACGTCGGGACGGAGCGCGGCGCTCATGCGCACCGCTTCCGCGCCGCTCGCCGTGTCGCCCACGACGGTGAGGTCGGGTACCCCGGCCAGCAGCATGCGCAGGCCGACGCGTTGGAGGGACTGATCGTCGACGATGAGTACGGAGGCCATGGCTGTCGTTCTCCATGCGGTGGGGGTGAACGCCTCTTCGGAACGAAACTGTTTCGTTCACTTGTGGGTCAGAATAGCTCTCCGGGCCATCGAAACGGCATCGTTTCCTTGTGGTGTGCGTCACAGCTGATCGTGCAAGGCGGGAGGGCCGGCGCCTTCCGGCGGCCGGCCCTCCCGTGTCCTGCCCGACGACCGGTCAGGCCCAGCAGCCGTTCACGGTCGCGGCGAGACCGTCCATCGCGTCCTTGATGTCGTTCGGGTTGGCGGTGGAGCCGTTCTCGACGAAGGAGAACACCTTCCACTTGCCGTCCTTGCCCTGGGTGAGGCCGCTCAGCGCGATGGCCCCGGTGAGGGTGCCGGTCTTCGCGTGCACCTTGCCGACCGCGCACTTGGAGTTCACGTCGTCGAAGCGGCCCCACTCCGGTCCGAGGGTGCTGCCGGCCTCGCCGGAGACGGGCAGCCCGTCCAGGACCGAGCCGAGGACGCGGGCGTTCTGCGGCTTCGTCAGCAGCTCGAGGATGTCCGCGAGGGTGGCGGCCGGGATGCGGTCCGCCCGGGACAGGCCGCTGCCGTCGTACATCTCGAAGTGGTCGAGCGACACCCCGTACCGCTTGCTCAGCACCTGGCGCACGACCTGCGTGCCGTCCTCGAAGGTCGCCGGACGGCCCGCGCCCAGGGCGGTCATCCGCAGCAGGGTCTCGGCGATGTTGTTGTCGCTGGTCTTGAGCATCGTGTGGACGATGTCCGACAGCGGCGCCGACCGGTGCCGGGCGACCGGGAAGTCCGTCGCCTTCGCCGTGGCCCGGGCGACGGCGCCGTCCACGGTGACCCCGGCCGCCGTCAGCTGCCGCGCGAACGCCTGCCCGGCGTCCAGCGAGGTGTCCTGCACGCCGTGCCCGTCGACGACGAGCGCGCGCACCGGCGCCACGGAGTCGGGGTAGTAACCGGCGTTCCAGCCGTTCGCCAGGGTGGGTTCGGGGAAGAGGCTGTCGTCCACGGCGACCTTCACCGACGTCAGCCCGGCCGCCTTGAGGCCGGCCACCGCGCTGCTCGCCAGCTCGCCGAGGTCCGCGCCGGTGAGCGTGCGGTCGCCGCCCCCGACGAGAGTGAGGGTGCCGCCGCCGTAGACGACCTTGGTGGTGAACCGGTGGTCGGGGCCGAGCACGGTGAGCGCGGCGGTCGACGTCGCGAGCTTGACGTTGGACGCCGGCATCAGCGCCGTCGCCCCGTTGTGGTCCCAGAGGGAGACCCCCGAGTCGGCGTCGAGGACCACGCCGCTGACGTCGGAGCCGAGCCGCTGGTCCAGCACCCGGGTCGCGAGGTTGGCGGCCATCTGCTGGTCGTCCGTGCCGGGGCCCTTGGCCGGCGAGGTGTCCTTGGCCGTCGTGCCGACGCCCTTGTCCGCGGCGAACGCCGAAGGGCCGGCCAGGGCGGCGGACGTCACGGGCACGGCCAGCGCGAGCACGAGCGCCCGGGGCAGGCCTGCGCCGTTCTGCCGCGCCTTGCGGTGTCTGCGCCGACCGCCCGGCGTGAAGGAGGTGGTGGGGGAGTCCGGCATTATGTCGTCCATGGGGGTTTCTCAGGGCTTTCGTGGGGGGCCTGCGCAAGGGAATTCCGGCGCACCCTATCACCTGTCACATGTGACCCAGAGGTAATGAATTGGGAAACTGACGGAAATTCAGCGAAGGGAATTCCCCGCCCGTTTCCCCCACGTTCAGGAGAGCGACCCCAGGCGCTGCGTCGTATAGGCGCATTCGGTGTAGATGTAGCCGGATTCGAGCTTGGCCGTGTCCGAAGCGGGCGTGTCGAGGCTGTCGCTCATCGGCTTGTGCAGGAAGAACGTGGTGCCGACCGGCAGGGTGATGGTCCGCTCCGGGTACTTCTTGCTGCTGTTGCTGCAGGGCTCGAAACCCGGGCTGAGGGTGCTGCCGAGGGAATACGCCTTGCAGCTGCCGCATCCCTTGAGGGTGAAACTTCCGGTGACCGGACCCGTGTAGAGAACCGTGATCTGGTCGGGGCTGTCGTTCTGCACCGTCACCGAGATGCTTCCGCCGGAACGCGTCGTCGGAAGCTTCTTTCCGGCGGCCGGCACGGTCTGGGCGATCTCCGCCGCTATCGCGATCTTCTTCGCCAGGGCCGCGTTCCCGGCGCTCTTGTGGCCGGAGGCGTAGTCGGTCATGGTCGTCTGCGCCGACTTGAAGTCGCCGTCCCGGTACTGGTCGACGCCGCAGGCGTACGCACCCGTGTCGGCGCTCGCCGTGGCCCGGGCGGCGTCCTTGTCGAGGGCGCCGGCGAAGGTCGTCCGCTCGGCGGGCAGCCCGTCGATCTGCGAGCTCAGCGTAGACAGCCGCTCGACCGCCGAGCAGGGTTCGGCTCCGCCCAGGTCCTTCTCCGTCTTCGCGACGACCGAGGCCACGGCCGGCTCCACCTTGGCGGCCTGCGCGGAGGCGGGGAACGTGGTCAGCAGTTCGCCGAACTGTCCCGTCCAGCCTGCCTCGCCCGCCGTGAGCGACGTGGACGCGCACTCGTACAGCGAGGTGGCCAGCCGGTCGTCGGGCCAGGTCTTCAGGTCACCGAGATCCGTCGCGGGCAGGCTCTTCGGCACCGTGCGCAGAAACTTCAGCGGCGCGGTGGCCGCGCAGTGGTCGCCCTGGTCGTAGGAGGCGCCGACCGTCCGGTAGAAGGTCTTCATCTGGGCGGGCACCCGCTCGGCGGCCCGGGAGCCGGGGTGATCGGCCTGCAGGGCGGCGTAGGAGGCGAGAGCCTTGCGGTAGTCGGCCTGCGCCGAGTCGAACGGCCGGTCACCGGCTGCCTCCACCAGGCGGTTCGCCTCGTCGAGCCGGTCGAGGAGCATCTGCTGGATCGCTTCGTCCCGCGCCCCGTCGTACAGCACCGCTCCGCCGGCCGGGGCCACCAGCAGGAGCAGCCCGAGCCCCAGCGCGAGGGGCGCGTTGCGCAGTCCCGTAAGCGGCGTTCGCAGGCCCACACGTGCCCCGTGCGCCGCCACGGCGACGAGGAACACGCCGTACAGGACGAGCGCGAACCCCGGGACGCCGTCCGGGTCGGCCGGCAGCGCCACGAGCAGCAGGGCGAGGGTGGCCGCCCAGCACAGCGCCGTCAGCACCCAGCGCCGCGTCAGCGCATAGCCCAGCCCCAGTCCGCTGAGGTTGAGCACCGCGACGGCGACGGCCCGCACTCCGTCGGCCGGGGCCGGCGGCGGCGCCGACGGCATGGGTGGAACGTTGAAGGTGTGGTCGTATCTGCCGTACTGGTCCCCCGACATGGCGGCTCCCCCCGCTGAACTGCGCCCGCACATCTGCGATTTGTCAGTGTACGGGCGCAGCGGGGCCGCCGACAGGGGGATCGGCGGCGAAGCGTGCGGGGCCGGCGCCGACGAGGACGCCGGCGCCGGGTGCCGCCGGCCGTGACCGGCAGCCGGCCGGACCGCCACGCGGGGCGAGCGTGGCGGCCGCGGCTGCTATCGCGTCAGGCATCGTCAGGCCACACCCCCCGCCGTCTTCCTGCGGCGCAGGGCGTAGACGCCGGTGCCGGCGACGGCGAGGACGCCGAGTCCGGCCGCGGTCACCGAGGGGCCGGCGAGGGCGCCGCCACCGGTGTGCATGCCGCCGCTGGGCTTGTCGTGCTTACCGCTCCAGCCGCCGGACTCCTCCTTGCCGCCCTCCCAGGAGCCCGAGCCGTGCTCTTCCTTGTTGGTGTCGGCGGCCTCCCAGTCCTTGTCCTTCTCCTTGTAGGTCTCCGGGTCGAACCGGGGGTCCTTCGCCGCGCCGCGGTCGCCGTCCTGGTCCACCGCGGTCAGGGCGCCTCCGCCGGTGTGCATCCCACCGTGCGGTCCGTCGTGCTCGCCCTTGCCGTGCGCCTCCTTGCCGTGCTCTTCCTTCCCGTGGTCCTCCTTGCCGTGCTCCTTGCCGGACCAGGAGCCGTCCTCCTTGGCGGAGGAGCTGTCTTCCTTGGCGGAGGAGCCGTCCTCCTTGCTGTAGGAGGAGCTGTCGTGGTCCCAGTCCCCGTCGGTGGCGAAGGCGCCCGGGGCGCCGATCGCCAGGGCGGCCGAGGCCGCCGCGGTGGCCAGGATCATTCGAGCAGAGCGCATCTGATGGTCCTTCCGTCCCGACCGGGCAGCCGACACCTCGTCAGCTCACCTGACCCGGCCTGACGTGATCCACCGTCAGTCAGCGCGCGCCGGTCCACCACTCAGGGCGGTCAGCCGGGTGAAACGGGCCCGCCCTGCCCCGGATGCCCGCCCGTGAGTCGTCCCTCGGGGAAGATCCACTCCAACGGCGGACCGGCGAAACGATTCCCGGGGTGAACGCGCCGCGACATGCGGCCGTCCCCGGCTCCGCGCCCCGATCCTGAGGCAGGCGACCGCCGCCCGGGCGGCCCGCCCCGTCCCGCTCTCTCGATCCGTCAAGGAGTTCTGTCGTGCGTTTTCGTCGTACGGTGCTCAGCACCATCGGTTCCGTCGCTCTCGTGGTCGCCTCGCTCGGTGCGGTGACCGCCGCCACCGTGAGCCCCGCGGCCGCGGACCCGTGCGGCTTCTACAAGACCGGTTCTGACGCCTTCTACAACCACTGCACGTCCGACGGCTCCCGGGTGGTCGTCAAGGTCGAGGTCGCCCTCGCGCCCGACTACGAGCGCTGTGTCGGCCCGGGCACGACCTGGCTGGGTCCTGCCGGCAAGATCCAGGGCGCCTACTACGTCGGCCGTCTGTGCTGACGTCCGCGCTCGGTCCGCGCCGAGTTCGTTCCCAGCCCGCGCCCGGTCCGTCCTGAGTACCCGCCGAGTCCGTGCTGAGCATGCGCTGAGTCCGTGCTGACGGGCACTCACGCGAAGTCGTCCAGGATGTCCGCCAGCCGGGGCTCGATGGGGTTGTCGAGTTCGTCCGTCTCCCAGAAGAGGACGTTCAGCGCCGCCATCGGGTGGGCCGACCCGCCCTCGCGCAGACCCGGCTGCGCCACCCGCGGCGTGTCGAGGTAGATCTCGTCCGCGGCGTGGAACATCGCCGTCCCGAGAGGCTCGTCGAAGCGGGTGCGGGGCCGGTACTGCCACACCACGCCGTTCCTTGCGCGGCGGACGACCTCGCCGAGGTACCAGACCGCGCCCTGCACGAAGGCGCCGCTCTTCGCTCCGAGGAGGCCGGCGCTGCCGTCGAACCTCTCGCGCAGCGCCGTCTCGAGCAGGTCGAGGGAGGCGGGGGAGAAGTCCCAGTGCCGCCCGCCGTCCGCCGCGGGCCCGGCCTCGTCCGTCCAGCGGGCGAACTCCCGGGCCCGCACGGCGAGCCAGCTCAGGAGTTCCGGATGGTCCGCCCCGGCCGCGGGGGCGCCTTGTCCGCAGGGGGACACGACGGCGGGAGCCCAACCGGGCTCCCGCCGTCGCAGGGCGGCCACCGCCTCCGCGAGCCCGGCCGCCTCCTCGGTGAAGACTCTCCCGGTGCGAGTGCGGACGGCCCGGGTGATGAGGGTGAGCGGGGAAAGGGGGGCGAGGCCGAGCGCGGGGTCGGGGTGGACGACGGGCCGGCCCGCCGAGGAGCCGGCGGCGCCACGCGGCTGCCAGCCCCACCGTCCGCCTGCGACGTCCAACAGGACCTCGCCCAGGTAGACCGCGGCACACCGGGTGGGCCGGAAGTCCAGATCCGGCTTCTCGTCGGCCGACCGGTACTCGGCGAGCAGATGTGCTTCCAGCCCGGCCAGGGAGGCGGGGCCGAAGTCGAAGGGGAAGCCCTCGTCGAGGATGCCGCGCAGTTCCCTGAGCGTCTCGGGGATCTCGGAGATCCACAGACCGAGCCGCCGCTCCGTCGTCTCGTCACCATGGTCGGTTCGGGTCATGGGGGCCACTGTAGGGAGCGTGGTCACGCTCCGGTGAACTCCCTGTG
Source organism: Streptomyces sp. SAS_272 (assembly GCF_052543235.1). Classification (NCBI taxonomy): domain Bacteria; kingdom Bacillati; phylum Actinomycetota; class Actinomycetes; order Kitasatosporales; family Streptomycetaceae; genus Streptomyces; species Streptomyces sp. SAS_272. The sequence goes on from NZ_JBMNDR010000046.1 coordinate 27,238, forward strand.
GACGTCCGTGAGTTGTTCTGCCGTTCCTGTCGATTTGCTGTGCGATTCAGTTGCGAACAGGTCTAAGGTGGCCGCGCGACGGACGTCACGGGGGCCTCACCTGTCGCACCCGAACCCCTCCATGGCCCCATCCGCGAGGGAAGAGGAACAGCATCTTGAGTTCGCTCACACGACCGACCCGCAGATGGCGCCTGATCGGGCGCCTCACGGCCGCGCTCGGCGCGGCCGGTGCGCTGACCCTGACCGGTCTGCCCGGCGTGGGCGTGGACAGCGCCCAGGCCGCGACCACGATCAAGGGCCAGCGCTGCGACCAGAAATGGCTGAAGAAGTCGTACGGAAGCACGCCGTCCACCTCCGGCTTTCCCGCCGGGGCCGACCCGTACCAGAAGTGGGCGGGCAACCCGAAGAACTACAACTTCCCCCTGCCGGGCAAGGCGTTCGACGGGCTGAAGGCGCCCACCAGGGCCGAGGCGCAGAAAGCCCAGTCCCAGACGGTGGACCAGTGGAAGAAGCAGGCCGCGGCCTCGGGCGCGCCCGCCGACAAGGCCATGGAGATCTACGCCCGTTTCCTGTCCACCGGGCGTCCGGTCGCCGAGTTCACCAACTGGTTCGACAAGATCTACATACGCAACGAGATCAACAACCACAAGGGCAGCGCCTTCGAGCAGCGCGTCGTCAAGGACTTCAACCTGATCGGCCCGGACTGGCTGTGCGAGGTCAAGGTCGAAGTCCGCGATGCGAACGGCAAACTGCTGGCCACGCGGAAGTACGACGCGTACAACCAACGGCTCAAGGAGTTCAACGAGTTCAAGTCCAACGGCACGCACCGGCCGGACCAGCTCGCCGCCGACAAGATCATCGCGCGGCAGCCGGAGACCAGGGACCACACCTTCCGCATGGTCGGCGGGAAGAAGGTTCCGAAGAACACCGTCGACAAGCTCCGTGAGTTCAACGACGAACTGTCCCGCGAGCGCGGCAAGCCCAACCAGGTCCGGGTCTTCGAGCGGCAGTACAACGGCATCCCGCAGACCAAGCCGATCCGCGGCTACAGCCGGTACGACACGTGGTTCAGCCCCGACCCGGCCCAGGGCACCCGGGGCCCGGCCAACGACCGGGTCCGCGATTCGGCGCCGACGCCCGAGGACGCCCGTCGCCAGCAGGGCGCCGCGCGGAAGATCGACACTCGCGGCACCCTCCCGCGCGGAGGCCCCGGCGGCATCGACTTCTCCACCCTCGAACTCCGGTACGTCGGAGCGCCCGTCAAGGGCAAGGGCATGGCGTACTCGATGAAGGCCGACTACGTGCCCGACCCGGACACCGCCCCGGGCTGGGGCGGCGAGGCCACCATGAACCTGGCCTCCGACAGCTTCTTCACCTGGCTCGCGCTCACACCGGAGAAGTTCTGGGTCAACCTCAACCCGGACGAGCCCGACCGGATCATGGACAGCGCGTTCGCCTCCACCGACGCCGGGCGCGTGCTGCTGGAGGCCGACCTCCAGATGAAGCACGACTTCTACAAGGCCATGGACCCCAAGACCGATCTCGGCAAGCGGTACTGGGCGGCCCTGCCGAAGGAGGGCGGCCGGCCGTGCATGCCGGGCCTGCGGAACTGGATCGAGCCCAAGCCCGCGCAGGTCCGCGAGCAGGACGGCGGCATCTACATCCTCGACGCCCCGCTGGCCCTGAAGTCGACGGCGCAGAGCACCGTCACCCCCGGTCCGGGCGAGCCCATCTGCACCCCCGACGCGGCGCAGACCAAGGCGGCCCAGGCCGTCATCGACGGCATGATCGTGCCGGCGGTCGAGAAGACCATCAACACCGCGCCCCAGTACGCCGATCTGCGCCGCGTCTACACCTCGCGGGTCGCCGCGGAGTGGATCCGCCAGCAGGACGCGGCCGGCGCGACCGACTTCCGGAAGATCATCAACAGCAACGACGTCAAGCGGTGGCCGCTGCGCGCCCCGCACCAGAACTGGGACAAGAACGAGCTGTTCAAGAAGTACCGGAAGATCTACACCGAGGGCGAGTTCCAGTACGAGGTCCCCGCCGGCGGCACGACGCAGATCTACATCGTCGGAGGGGTCGACTTCTCCAAGTCCCCGAAGCGGAACATCTCCCGCACCCGGTTCACGGTGGAGAACCCCACCCTGGACCAGACCACCAAGACGTCGATGAAGGCCGACGACACGTCCTACCGGGACACCGACACGACCTATCTCGGCGCCGACCCGAGCGGAACCGAGGACACGGGCGGCGGCGGTGACGACCCGTCCGGGTCGCCGGAGCCGACCCCGTCGAAGCCGGGCGGCGGTTCGCACACCCCGGCGCCGGGCCCGTCCGCCCCGGGCGGCGGCGACCACGCCACCCCCGCCCCGCCGGCCCACGACCCGGACGGCAACCTCGCCGACACCGGTTCGAACGTCCCCGTCGGGCTGATCGCCTGGCTGGCGGCGGCGCTGGCCGTGGCCGGCGGTGCTCTCGTGTGGTGGATCCGCAGGCGCAGGGCGGCCGTCGGCTGAGCCGACGGCGCGCGGCGCGGTGAACGGCGGCCCCGCCCCCTGTCCTCGGGCAGGGGGCGGGGCCGTTCACTTCAGTACGGTCAGCAGGCGATCGGCGAACTCCTCGGGATTCTCGACGGCTCCGAGGTGGCCGCCGGGGAACTCCACGAACCTGGATCCGAGAAGCTCCGCGAGCCGCGCGGCCGGTCCGTACAGAGCGGCCTGCCCGCGGGAGTCCTGCCCGGCGGCGGGCGTCAGCCGGTCGGCGACCGGGCGGAGCGCCGCGAGGTCGGGCGGGGTCGAGGAGAACGGGACCAGGACCCGGCCGAGGAAGACCGGCAGGTTGGCGTGCATCCGTCCGGCCATCTCCCGGATGCCGGGCGGCAGTTCCGTCGGCTGCTCGGGCGCCCGCCGCGGCGTTCCGTCCGACAGGCCCTCGCCGAGCCGGGCCATGGCGGCTTCGGCTCCTGACCGCTGGAAGATCTCGCGCACCTCGGCGAAGAGCGCCCGGTGCGGAGCCGGATCATCGAGGAGTTCCACCAGCGGCGGCTCGTGCGTGACCACCCTGCGCAGCCGCTGCGGCCGTCGGGCCAGCAGATCGAGCGCCACGATCGCGCCGGAGCTGCAACCGAGCACGGCCGCCTCCTCGTCGGGGGCGAGCAGTTCGAGCAGGCGGTGGGCGTCGTCGCTCCACACCCGGACCTGCTCGTCGGCGTGCGCGGCGTCGGCGGGGCCGTCGAGCGGGCTGCGGGACAGACCGCGCGGGTCGTAGGTGACCACCGTGTGGTGAGCGGCCAACCGTGGCGTCATGCCCGCGTACAGGCCGGCGTCCCCGGCTCCGCCGGGGATGAGGAGCAGGACCGGCCCGCTGCCGGCCGTCTCGTAGTGGAGGGTGGCGCCGGGCGCCTTGAGGGCGCCGGTACGGGTCGCGTTCAACGCTTGCTCCTGTCGGGCTGCGATGGTCCTAGCTAGAGGCTCTAGGTTTCAGCCTAGTGGAACTAGGTTTAGGGCGCGTCAGATTTTTTTGCGACGGGCCGCCGTCCGGCACTCGTGGCCGAGCCCCCGCGGCCGAGCCCCGCCGGTCGAGCCCCGGTGAGCGCGCCGCGCCGCGCGGCCGGATCCGGTCCGGCCCGCCCCCGGGATGGTGCACTGGGGGAACAGCGACGGTGCGCGGACGGCCAAGTCCCGGGCGTACGCGCGTTCTAGCTTGGTTGCTCGAGACAACGCACCACGAGAACAGCAGGAGTTGCCATGTCCGACCTCGTCGAGCCGGTCACGCCGGTGCTCGAACCCCAGGCCGCGGCGTTCGCCGAAGCCACCGCCAACCCGCCGTACCTCTTCGATCTCGGTCCGGTGGAGGGTCGAAAGGCGGTCGACGAGGTGCAGTCGGGTGAGATCGCCAAGCCCGCCGTCGACGAGGAGTGGGTGACGGTCGCGGGTGGTCCGACGGGGTCCGTGCGCGCCCGGATCGTGCGGCCCGCCGGCGTCGAGGGCGTGCTCCCGGTGGTGCTGTACATCCACGGTGCGGGCTGGGTGTTCGGCAACGCGCACACGCATGACCGGCTCGTGCGTGAGCTGGCGGTGGGCGCCGGGGCCGCGGTCGTGTTCCCGGAGTACGACCTCTCGCCCGAGGCGCGTTACCCGGTGGCTGTCGAGCAGAACTTCGCCGTGGCCCGGTGGGTCGTGGAGCAGGGCGCGTCGAAGGACCTGGACGGGGCGCGCATCGCGGTCGCGGGTGACTCGGTGGGCGGGAACATGGCCGCCGCGCTGACGCTGATGGCCAAGGAGCGAGGCGGTGTTCCGCTGGTGCAGCAGGTGCTGTTCTACCCGGTGACCGACGCGGCCTTCGACACCGGTTCCTACCACCAGTTCGCGGAGGGCTACTTCCTGCGCCGCGACGCGATGCAGTGGTTCTGGGACCAGTACACGACCGACGAGTCCGAGCGCGCCCAGATCACCGCGTCGCCGCTGCGGGCGACGCCGGAGCAGCTGAAGGACCTCCCCCCGGCCCTGGTGATCACCGGTGAGGCCGATGTGCTGCGCGACGAGGGCGAGGCGTACGGCAACAAGCTGCGCGAGGCCGGCGTCCCGGTCACCGCCGTCCGCTTCCAGGGCGTCATCCACGACTTCGTGATGCTGAACGCCCTGCGCCCGACGTACGCCGCCGAAGCCGCGATCAACCTTGCGGTCGGCACCCTGCGCGACGCCCTGCACGTCTGATCCCCCCAAGGAGCACCCCCATGACCACCACCCCCACCGTCGTCCTGATCCACGGCGCGTTCGCCGACGCGGCCAGCTGGTCCGGCGTCGTCTCCGAGCTCCAGGGCCACGGCGTCCCCGTGATCGCCCCGCCGAACCCGCTGCGCGGCCTCGCCTCCGACGCCGCGTACGTCGCCTCCGTCGCCGCGCAGATCGACGGTCCCGTGATCCTCGTCGGTCACTCGTACGGCGGCGCCCTCATCACCGTGGCCGGCACGGTGGAGAACGTCGTCGGTCTCGTCTACGTCGCGGCCTATGTCCTGGAGGAGGGCGAGAGCCTCGGCGAGCTGCAGGGCCGCTTCCCGCTCTCGCCGCTGGTCAGCAACCTCAAGGAGTGGACGTACCCGGTGCCGGGCGGTGACCCGGCGGTCGAGGTGACCATCGCCGAGGACGCCTTCCCTTCGGTGTTCGCCGCGGACGTGCCCGCGGACGTCACCAAGATCCTCGCCGCGGCGCAGCGCCCGCTCGCCGCCGCCGCGTTCGGGGAGACCGCCTCGGCCGCCGCCTGGAAGACGAAGCCGTCCTGGGCGCTGATCGCCGCCGCGGACGAGGCGATCAACCCCGAGGTCGAGCGCTTCGGCGCCAAGCGGGCGGGGGCGACGATCGTCGAGCTGGAGGGCGCCTCGCACGCCGTGGCCGTGTCCCGGCCGAAGGCGGTCGCGGACCTGATCCTCGACGCGGTGCGCGCGACGACCTGACACGGGGACAGGCCGGCCCGGGCGGGCGCGCATCCGCACCCGGGT
>NZ_JBMNDR010000046.1:32747-72993 GCF_052543235.1 Streptomyces sp. SAS_272
CCCCCCCCCCCCCCCCCCCCCCCCCCCCCCCCCCCCCCCGGCCCCGCCACCACCGGATCACCGGCGCCTGAGGCCCCCACCGGCCGGGTCCCGCGTCCGTCCGGGCTCGCGCCCAACCGCGCCCCGCTCCTGACCAGGTGCCCGCACCCGACCGAGTCCCCGCACCCGCCCGGGTTCCGCACCTGACCGAGTCCCCGCGCCTGACCGAGTCCCCGCGCTCGCCCGGGTTCCGCTCCTGACCGGGTTCCCGCGCTCGCCCGGGTTCCGCTCCTGACCGGGTCCCCGCACCCGCCCGGGTCCCCGCACCCGCCCGGGGTTCCGCACCTGACCGGGTCCCCGCGCCTGACCAGGTGCCCGCACCCGACCGAGTCCCCGCGCTCGGCCGGGTTCCGCACCTGACCGAGCCCCCGCGCCTGACCGGGTCCCGGCACCCGACCCAGTCCCCGCGCTCGCCCGGGTTCCGCACCCGCCCGGGTTCCGCACCCGCCCGGGTCCCCGCACCCGACCGAGTCCCCGCGCTCGGCCGGGCTCCGCATCCGCCCGGGCCCGCGCCTGACCGAGCCCCCGCGCCCGGCTGAGCCCCCCACCGGCTGGTCCCCGACCCGCCGTTGTCCCAGCCCAGCCCAGCCCAGCCCAGCCCAGCCCCCAGCTCCCGGCCCGGGCCTCCGCCCGGCAGCCCGCGGCCCCCGTGCCGCTGTGCGGAGCCCGCCGGCGCGGTGAGCGCCGGCGTCGTCCGTCAGCGGTTTCGCACCCGGCTCACGAGGTCGGCGGCGGCCTGCGGCCACTGCGGGTGGTCGAAGGCGAAGCCCGCGTCCAGCAGCCGGCCGGGGACCACGCGGCGGCTCTTGAGCAGCAGTTCGGTGTCCGACCGCAGTGCGAAGGCGCCGAGTTCGGCCATCCACCGCGTCGCCGGCAGACCCACCCGGACGCCCCACGCGCTGCGCAGGGCGCGCATGAACGCGCGCTGGGGGAGCGGGGCGGGCGCCGCCAGGTTCACCGGACCGGAGAGGTCGTCCCGTGCGACGAGGAACTGGACCGCGCGGACGAAGTCACGGTCGTGGATCCAGGACACGTACTGCGCGCCGCCCGCGACCGGGCCGCCGAGGCCGAGCCGGGCCAGCCGCAGCAGGACGTCGAACACCCCGCCCCGGTCGGGGCTCATCACCATCGCGGACCGCAGGGCCACCTTGCGGGTGTGCGGAGTGCGGGCCTTCTCCTGCTCCCCCTCCCAGGCGGTCGCGATGTCGACGCTGTAGCCCCAGTAGTCCGGGACATCCGGTTCGGATCCGCCGATCGGACCGGTGGCCTCGTCGTTGGCGGCGTCGAAGCGGTGGGCGTAGACGGTGGCGGTGCTCATCTGCAGCCAGAGCCGCGGAGGCCGGGCCGAGGCGCTGATCGCCTCGCCCACGATCCGCGTCGACTCCACCCGGGAGCTCATCATCGCCTCGAGGTTGGCGGGGGTGTAGCGGCAGCTGACGCTGCGGCCGGCCAGGTTGACGACGACGTCGCTGCCGTCGATCTCCTCGGCCCAGGGTCCGAGCGTGCGGCCGTCCCAGGCGATCTCGTCCCGGCCCGCCGGCCGTCTGCTCAGCACCACGACCCGATGTCCGGCCGCGGTCAGCGCGCGGCGCAGGACCGTTCCCACCTGTCCGGTCCCGCCGGGCAGCACGATCTTCATGGGCAGGGCCCCCTTCTCTCGAAGAAGACCCTACCCTGGTTTTGAACATGTTCAAAACATTGGGCGCGGTCGCGATCCGATCGGCCGGCATCCGCCTCGCCCGTGCGGGCCGGACGCGCCTGTGGTGCCGCCCGCACCCTGACCTCCTGCGCAACAGGCGGGCGGATGCAGGGGGTTTGCGCCGTTCCCGCCGTGTCGGCTCATCAGGTCAAGCGTCCCGGACTATTGACTCGCAACGGAGTCAGTCGCGATCCTCGACCCACTATCTTGCGCCGGTCATGACAAGCTCAAGGGCATCCAAAGAGCCCTCGTCGACCGCGCGATCCCCGCCGACCGAGGGACGTGGGCTGTGACCATGACCGGACGCCCGTACCGCAGACGCCGAGACGCCACCGTCGTCTCGCTCCTACTTCTCGTGCTCGCCGCCGTCCTCGGGCCCACGCCGAGCTCGGCGGCCGGCGCGGACTGGTGGACGCCGACGGCCCGGCCGGCCCCCGACTCCCAGATCGGCGTCACGGGTGAGCCGTTCACCGGCACGAACGCGGCGGGCGAGGTCCGCGGGTTCGTCGACGCGCACAACCACCTGTTCTCCAACGAGGCCTTCGGCGGACGGCTGATCTGCGGCAAGGTGTTCTCCGAGGCCGGCGTCGCCGACGCGCTGAAGGACTGTCCCGAGCACTACCCCGACGGGACTCTCGCGATCTTCGACTACATCACCCACGGCGGCGACGGCAAGCACGACCCGACCGGCTGGCCCACCTTCAAGGACTGGCCCGCCTACGACTCCATGACCCACCAGGCGAACTACTACGCCTGGGTCGAGCGGGCCTGGCGCGGCGGACAGCGGGTGCTGGTCAACGACCTCGTCACCAACGGCATGATCTGCTCCATCTACCCGTTCAAGGACCGCAGTTGTGACGAGATGACCTCGATCCGGCTGCAGGCGAAGCTGACGTACGACCTCCAGGCCCACATCGACAAGATGTACGGCGGCCCCGGCAAGGGCTGGTTCCGGATCGTCCTCGACAGCGCGCAGGCGCGTGAGGTCGTCAAGCAGGGCAAGCTGGCCGTCGTCCTCGGCGTCGAGACCTCCGAGCCGTTCGGCTGCAAGCAGATCCTCGACATCGCGCAGTGCAGCAAGTCCGACGTCGACAAGGGACTCGACGAGCTGTACGGGCTGGGCGTGCGCAGCATGTTCCTGTGCCACAAGTTCGACAACGCGCTGTGCGGCGTCCGCTTCGACGAGGGCGGTCTGGGTACGGCCATCAACGTCGGGCAGTTCCTGTCGACCGGCACCTTCTGGCAGACCGAGAAGTGCACCGGACCGCAGCACGACAACCCCATCGGCACCGCCGCCTCGAAGGCGGAGGCGGACCTCCCGGCGGGCACCGACGTCCCGTCGTACAAGGCCGACGCGCAGTGCAACACCCGAGGCCTCACCGCACTCGGCGAGTACGCCGTGCGCGGCATGATGAAACGCAAGATGATGCTCGAGGTCGACCACATGAGCGTCAAGGCGACCGGCCAGGCGCTCGACATCTTCGAGGCCGCGAACTACCCCGGCGTGCTGTCCTCGCACAGCTGGATGGACCTCAACTGGACCGAGCGCGTCTACTCCCTCGGCGGCTTCGTGGCCCAGTACATGCACGGCTCCGAAGGGTTCGCCGCGGAGGCGAAGCGCACGAACGCGCTGCGCGACCAGTACCACGTCGGATACGGCTTCGGCACCGACTTCAACGGCATCGGCGACCACCCGGCCCCCCGCGGCGCCGACGCCGCGAACAAGGTCGTCTATCCGTTCAAGAGCGTCGACGGCGGCTCCCTCATCGACCGTCAGACGACCGGCTCGCGCACCTTCGACCTCAACACCGACGGCGCCGCGCACGTCGGCATGATCCCCGACTGGATCGAGGACATCCGGCGCGTCGGCGGCCAGGACGTGGTGGACGACCTCTTCCGCGGCGCAGAGTCCTACCTCGGCACCTGGGGATCGACGGAGCAGCACCAGGCCTCGGTCGACCTCGCCAGGGGCCGCGCCGCCACCGCGGGTTCGTCCGAGTCCAACCCGTTCACCAGCTATCAGCCCGACCGGGCCGTCGACGGCGACGACGGCACCCGCTGGGCCAGCGACTGGAGCGACGACCAGTACTGGCAGGTCGACCTCGGCGCGACCAACCGGGTCTCCCGCGTCACCCTCGACTGGGAGCGCGCGTACGGGAAGTCGTACCGCGTCGAACTGTCCACCGACGGCGTGAACTGGACGACCGCCTGGTCGACCACGTCCGGCGACGGAGGCCTGGACACGGCGAAGTTCGCCGGCGCCCCGGCCCGCTACGTCCGGGTGCACTGCCTGGGCCGGGGCACGGACTGGGGATACTCCCTGTACGAGGTGGGCGTCCACAGCGCCTAGGGGGTGTTTCGAAAGCAGCGTCGTCTGCCCGAAGGGCAGACGGGACTTGCGAAACACGCCCTGGCCGCGGAGACGACCGCGAAAGAACGACACCCGGGGGACACGGATGGCGCGCATGCCGTCGGCGGAGCGACGACGACAGCTGACGGAGGCCGCGATCAGAGCGATGGCCCGGGACGGCGTCCCCAGGACGACGACCCGGTCCATCGCCGCCGAGGCGGGTGTCTCCCTGAGCGTCTTCCACTACTGCTTCGACTCCAAGCAGGCCCTCGTCGAGTCCGTCATCACGACGCTCACCGCCCAGTCGGTGAGCGTCGTGCGGGAGGCGATCCGCCCCAGGACCACGCTCGAGGAGACCGTCCGGGCCGGGTTCGCTGCGTACTGGGACCACGTCCGGGCCCACCCCGACGCACACATGCTGACCTACGAACTCACTCAATACGCCCTGCGGCAACCGGGGTTCGAGCACCTGGCCCGCCGTCAGTACGAGCTGTACGGCGAGGCGTACGCCGAGCTCATCGGGGAGCTGTGCAGCAACATGGGGCTGCGGCTCGGCGTCCCCGTCCCCGTCCTGGCCCGCTATCTCGCCGCCATGACCGACGGACTGACCCTCAACTACCTCGTGCTCGGCGACGAAGCGGCCTGGTCCGACATCCTGGACACGGTCACGGCCCACGTCGCGGGGCTGGTCACGGCCGACGTCCGGCAACCGGGCACGTCCCCGCTCCGGTCGCCCGGCGAGCGGGCGTGACGCCGGACCGTCAGCGGGCCCGAGCACCACGTTCGGCGGCTACCGGGCCCGTGCCACCAGCAGCGCGACGTCGTCGTGGTCGTCGGGGTGGCGCAGGCCGTACAGCAGGAGGTCGCAGATCTCCTCGAGCGGCCGGTGCGGCTCGTCCAGAAAGCCGACGAGGACCGCCAGACGGTCGTCGATCGGGTGCTGCCGGGTCTCGACCAGGCCGTCCGTGTAGAGGACCAGAAGGTCGCCGGAGCCCAGCGTGGCCGTGGTGGTCTCGAAGGGGACGCCGCCGACCCCGAGCGGGGCCCCGGGCGGCAGTTCGAGCAGCGTCGCCGGCCGGCCGGGCCCGGCCAGCGCGGGCGGCATGTGCCCCGCGTTGGCGATCCGGCACTGCCCGGTGCGGGGGTCGTACACGGCGTACAGGCAGGTGACGATGTAGTGCTCCAGATCGCAGGTGATCTTGTCCAGGTGCTGGAGCACGGCGCCCGGTTCGAGGTCGAGGTCCGCATAGGCGCAGGTCGCGGTGCGCAGCCGGCCCATGGTGGCGGCGGCGTCGATGCCGTTGCCCATGACGTCCCCGACGACCAGCGCGGTCTTGTCGTCGGCCAGCGGGATGACGTCGTACCAGTCGCCGCCGACCTCGCTGGTGGCCTGGGCGGGCTGGTAACGGGAGGCGAGATCGAGCCCGGAGTGGTGGGGTGGATGCTCCGGCAGCAGGCTCCGCTGCAGCGTGAGCGCGGTGTTGCGCACGCTCTCGAACCAGCGGGCGTTGTCGATGGCCACGGCCGCCCGCCCGGCCAGCTCGACGGCGAGGAGGACGTCGTCCTCGTCGAACGGGAGCGGGTTGCGGGTGCGCTTGAGGTCGAGGGCGCCGAGCACCTCGCCGTGGGCGATCAACGGTACGGCGAGATACGAGTGCACCCCGGCACGGGCCAGCAGGGAGCCGGCCTCCGCGTCCCGGGCGATGCGCGGCAGGTCCTGGTCGCCGACGTGGCTCACCAGGACCGGCCGGCCGGTGTGCACGCACAGGGTGACCAGCTGGTCGCCCTGGTAGGCGGCCACGTCGCCCGGCGGGTCGGCGGCACGCAGCGCCACGGTGGGGTGCGCCGCCTTGAGGGCGAGGGCGCGGAAGAGCTCAGGACCGTCGTCCGGCCGACGGGCGCGCCGGCAGGCCAGCGCGGAGTCCAGGACGTCCACCGCGACCACGTCGGCCAGCTGGGGCACCGCCACCTCGGCCAGCTCACGGGCGGTCTGCTCCACCTCCAAAGTGGTGCCCACCCGCGTGGAGGCCTCGGCGATGAGGGCGAGACGGCGGCGGGCCCGGTCGGCCTCCGCGGCCACCCGGTGCCGTTCGGTGACGTCGACGACCGAGGCGGCCGCGCCCAGCACCCGCCCGCCGGGGTCCTCCAGCCGGTAGAACGACAGCGACCAGGCGTGCTCGTGATCGGGGTCGGTGCGCGGCCGGCCCACGTGGTACTGGTCGAGCAGCGGCGTGCCGGTCGTCAGCACCTGGCGCAGCGCGGACTCGATGGTGTCGACGTCGGGCAACGGCAGGGTCTCCCGCAGACGCCGGCCCACATGGTCCTCGGCGGGGATGCCGTCGATGCGCTCGAGCGCCGGGTTGGCCAGGAGATACCGCAGGTCGGGGTCGAGCAGCGCCAGCCCGATGGGGGACTGGTTGATCAGCCGCTCGCACAGGGCCAGGTCGGTCTCGACGCGCTGCAGCAGATCGTGGTCCGCGGCGATGCCGAGGGCGTAGACGTTTCCGAGATCGTCCTGGAGCCGCATGTTGCGGAACTCCATGAGACGGCTGCTGCCGTCCTTGTGCCGGATGGGGAAGGCGCCGGCCCAGCTCCGGCCGGTCTCCAGCACCTCCGTGAACAGTCTCACCACGGAATGCAGGTGCTCGGGGTGGATGAACAGCCGCGCCGCGTACTTGCCGAGGGCCTCCTGCGCGGTGTAGCCGAACAGTTCCTCCGCCTGCGGCGTCCAGAACACGATGCGTCCCTGGGCGTCGACGACCATCGCGCAGACGCTCAGCACATCCAGCAAACCGGTCGGCGGCGCCTCCCGGGCATACGCGGTCCCGTCGGACCGGATGGGTTCGGCTGTCATCGCGGAGCCTCCTCCCGCACCTCCATGCTGCGCCTCATCCGGCGCGCCCGGTAGCCGGGTCCCGGCGCGCACCCCCGGTGCGGGTGGTCCGGCGCGCGGTGCGCGCCGCGGAGCGCCGGTCGCGCGGCTCTCGCTGGGCGCGGAGGGCGGTGCGGTCGGCTGTCGCCGGGGCGAGGACGGCGTGCGGTGCGGCGCCGCCGGGGCGCGGCGACGCCGTGCGCATCGGGCGGACAGGCAGCACCATGGTCCTGTAGAGGACGGCACCCATGGACCCAGCGCGAGAAGTCTCCGAGGCCCCGACGCCTGCGGGACCACGCGATCTCCTCGACGCGTCCACCGACGCGGCGGCGATCGTGACCGCGGACGGCGTCGTGCTCGCCTGGACGCGAGGCGCGCAGGCACTGCTCGGCCACCCGGCGTCCGAGGTCGTCGGCCGTTTCGCCGGCCGGCTGGTGGCGATGCCGCGGGACCCGGCGCGGGTGGCGGCGGTCGCGGCACGGTGCCGCGCGGGCAGGGGATGGAGCGGCCAGCTCACGGCCCGGCACCACGACGGCCGCTCCGTCGACGTCGCCCTGCGCGTCTCCGCGTCCTTCCGGATCGGCGGGGACGAGTGCTTTCTGCTCTCGGCACGCGAGCAGAGCCGGCAGTGGACGGTGGGGCAGTCCGTCCTCGACGGGTTCCTCACCCGTTCCCCGGTCGGGATGGCCGTGCTTGACCTGGAACTGCGGTACGTGTGGCTGAACGACACCCTGGAACGCCTCGGCGGGGTACCCCGCGAACAGCGCCTCGGGCGACGGCTGAGCGAGCTGCTGCCCGGCCTCCAGGCGGACGCCATCGAGGGACTCATGCGGGAGGTCCTGACGTCCGGAACCCCGGTCAACGACTACGAGTACCTCGGGTGGAGCTGGGCCGATCCGCACCGCCGGCGCGCCTACTCCACGTCCTTCTTCCCGTTGGTCGGTTCCGACGACTCGGTCACCGGGGTCTGCTACATGGTGCAGGACGTCACCGAGCGGTGGGCCGCCCGCCGGCTGCTGTCGCTGGTCAACGAGGCCTGGGCGAGCGTCGGCACGACCCTCGACGTCATGCGCACCGCCCAGGAGCTCGCCGACTTCGCCGTCCCGCGGTTCGCGGACTTCGTCATCGTCGACCTGCTGGAGCCGGTCCTCAGCACCGAGGGACACGGCACGTGGCTCACCGACGCCGGGCCCGCCCCGGCCAGGCCGGTGATGCGCCGGGCCGGGCTCAGCTCCGCGCGCGAGGGCTGCCCCGAGGCCGTGGCCCGGGTGGGCGAACGGGTGGACTTCCTGCCCCCGCCGCACGACGCGAAGCTGCTCATCGACGGCGAGCCGATCCTGCTTCCCGTCCTGGACCCCGCCGACGAACTGTGGCGCGCCGAGCAGCCCGAGAGGACGGCGGCGATCCGCAGATTCGGGCTGCACTCCCTCATCTCCGTGCCGATGCGGGCGCGCGACACCGCACTCGGTCTCGCCACGTTCGTCCGGTCGCTGAATCCCGTCTCCTTCGGCCCCGACGACGTCCTGCTGGCCCGGGAGCTGGTGGCCCGGGCGGCGCTGTGCGTCGACAACGCCCGCCGCTACACACGCGAGCACACGGCGGCCGTCACCCTGCAGCGCAGTCTGCTGCCGCACGCCCTGGCGGGCGGAACGGCGCTCGAGGTGGCCTCCTGCTATCAGCCGGCAGACCCCACGGACGGCGTGGGCGGCGACTGGTTCGACGTGATCCCGCTGTCCGGGGCGCGGGTGGGGCTGGTGGTCGGCGACGTGGTGGGCCACGGCATCGCCGCCGCGGCGGCCATGGGCCGGCTGCGGACCGCCGTGCAGACCCTCGCCGACATGGAGATGCCGCCGGACGAGCTGCTCGCCCATCTCGACGACCTCGTGCTCCGGCTGAGCACGGAGCGCACCGATGACCCCGGGGCCCAGCCGGGCACCACCGCCTTCCTCGGCGCGACCTGTCTGTACGCCGTCTACGACCCGGCCACCCGGCGGCTCACCATGGCCCGGGCCGGGCATCCGCCGCCCGTCGTCGTCACGCCCGAGGGCCGGGTGTCCTTCCCGGAGCCGCCGGCCGGTCCTCCGCTGGGGCTCGGCGGGATGGCGTTCGAGGCCGCCGAGATCACCCTCGCCGAGAACAGCCTGATCGGCCTCTACACCGACGGGCTCGTCCAGGGAGCCGAGCACGACATGGAACTGGGCATGTCCAGGCTCGGCGAGGTGCTGGCCCGGCCCGACGCCGACCTGGACGCGCTCTGCACGTCGGCGGTCCGCCGGCTGGTTCCGGTGCCGCAGTCCGACGACGTGGCCCTGGTGCTGGCGCGCACCCACGCCCTGGAAGCCGAGCACGTCGTCTCCTGGGACGTGCCCGCCGACCCGGCCGCCGTCTCCGAGGTCCGCGCCCGGGCCACCCGCCAGGTGGCGGCCTGGGGTCTGACGGACCTGGCCATGACGTCCGAGCTGATCGTGAGCGAGCTGGTCACGAACGCCGTGCGCTACGCGACCCCGCCGATCCGGCTGCGGCTCCTCCGTGACGCCCGCCTGACCTGTGAGGTCACCGACGCCAGCAGTACGGCTCCACGGCTCAAGCACGCCCGGATCACGGACGAGGGCGGGCGCGGCCTCTTCCTGGTGGCCCAGCTCGCCCACCGCTGGGGCACCCGGTACACGTCCGACGGAAAGGTCATCTGGGCGGAGCAGGAGATCCCCTGACGGGACGGCGGGCGCGACGGAGGCGGCCCGCGCGGCGGTCCCGCACGGCGCGAGAGCGCGGCTCGTGGGCCGATGCGCCGGTCAGTCCTGGACGAGCTGATCGGCCAGCCGGTGAGCCTGGGCCAGCAGCGCCCCGTACGTCAACAGCGCGTCGGGGTCGTCCCGCACGGCTCCCGGAAGCCGTCGGCGGAACGCGTCGAGCGTGCGGTGCAGCTCCTCGACGGCCTCGCGGAGCTCGTCCGCGGCGGCGTCGTCATGGCCGGCCGGCGTAAAGCGCGCGCTGCCGTAGAGCCGGACGGCGTGGGCGGTGCGGTGCAGGAAGTCCGCGTACGGACGGGCGATCTCCGCGTCCGGCTGCGCGGCCTTGCTGCCCTGGTCCACGGCCTCCCACACCGTCCGGGTCACCCCGGCGGTGTGCACGGCGATGTAGTCGAGCACGACCAGCGCGTCGGCGTACGTCTTGTCGGGCTGCGCCGCGGCATACAGACGTCGGCCGCGCGGGTTGCCCCGCATGGCCTCCTTGCTGCGGCCGATCGCCGACCGCGCCTGGTCGACCAGACGGTTCAGGCGCAGGGCGCGCGCATGCCACTCGGCGGCCGCCCGGCCGTCCCCTTCGCCGTCGGCCAGTCCGTCGGCCACCGCGTCGAGGATCTCCTGCGCCTCGCGGACCGCGTCCTCCAGCGCGGAGCGGGTGTCGCGCAGATAGAGCGGCGGACGGACCAGCGCGTTGACCGCGACGCCGACCGCCGCCCCGAAGACCGCCTCCGCGACCCGGGCCGCCGACGAAGCGATCGTGACCTGGCCGCTGGTCAGCACGAAGAGCGCGCCGGTGGCCGCGTACACGCCCTGACTGCCCAGACGGTGCCACTGCCCGAGGAGCAGCACCGCCGGCAGGACCAGGGCCATCGTGACCATCGTGCCGTCCAGCAGCAACGCCACCGCCGTGGCGACCACGGTGCCCGCCGCGATCGCCGCGAGCTGCTGCAGACCGTGCGCCACCGACCGGTACACCGTCGCCTCCACCAGCACGACCGCCACCCACGGCGCCACGAACGCCATCGGGGCCGCGAGCCACCAGCCCGCCACCGCCCAGGCCACCCAGGCGGCCAGCGCCGCCTTGCCGGCCTGTGCCACGAGATCCCGTTCACGGCCCGGCTCGGCCCACGCCAGGCGAGCGGTCCGCACGACGTTCCCGCCGCTCAACCGGACCGCCCGCACCAGTCGGGCCGGCCATGCCGGCCATCGCGGCCGAGTCGTTCGCGTCGTCCCGTGGGTGCACTCCATGGCACTCAAGTGCCACACCAGGCCCGCTACGCACCTATCGTGCGCGACCTCACAGCGCACCGCCCGGATTCTCCGCACCCTCGTCCGGCGCCCGTCAACCACTCAACGCCGGACCGTGATCGTTATGTGATCAGTGCCGCGTAGTCTCCAGCCGACCGGGGGACTCCGCTCACGGTCCACTCACGGGGCGCTCGACCAGTACGGGGGACACACATGACACATCGGCGTGCGGCGATACCGGCACTGATCGGCGGGGTACTGCTCACGGCGCTGCTGTGGTGGGCCGGGGCGAGCACCGAGGCGCTGCACCTGCAGGGCACCACCGACGCGCTCGGCGGCCGGGTCGTCGCCGAACTCCAGCAGTGGCTCACCCCCTGGTCGTACGACCCTCCGACGTCGGTCCGGTTCGGCTCCGGCGTGCTCGGCGAGATCGGGGATCCGGCCGGCGGCGACGCCACCCGCTATCTCTCGCTGTACGAAACGGCGTTGCAGATCCGGTTCGCCGCGGTCTTCGTCTTCTTCGTGCTGGGGGCGATGCTCCTGGTCCGCAGGCTGCCGCCGGTCGACGGCCGGCTGCCGGCCACGCTGCTCGCCCTGTGGGGCTGGGGCGTGGTGGCCGGAATGCTGGCGGTGACCGTCTCCGCGCCCTGGCTGATCGCCTCGCAGGGACGCGGCAGTTACCGCTTCCTCCCGCAACTGGCGGGCGTCATCTCTTCCGGACGGCAGATGCCGGTGGTGACCGCGCTGCTCGCGTCACTGGCGACGGTGTTCGCCGCGCGGGTGATCGCCAAGGGTCAGGATCCGCTGCCGCGCGAGGCCGTTCCGGTGCGCGCGGCCCGGCTGGCCGCCACCGTCGGGACCGCGGTCGTCGCCCTGTCCCTGGTGGTCCTGTCGTACGAGTCGGTCGCCGCCGAGCTGCAGACGTCCTTCTCGGGCAGCGGGCTGTTCTCCGAACCGGGCGACCTGCTGCGCCAGTGGCTGCTTCTCGGCGCCTGGTCCGCTCCGGCGGGAGTGTCGTTCGGGGACTGGCTCCTGTACCGGGCCACGGACGTCCTGCTGCTCGCGCTGGTGTGGACGGCGCTGCGGCGGCTGCCCGCAATGCTCACGCGCGTGACGGTCCCGGCGATGGCGGTGGGCACGGTGTGCGTGACCGTGCTCGGACTCCTGGCGAGTCAGCTGCTGAGGGTGGCGCTGGACGGGTCGACCCTGAAATGGGATCTGATGTACCTGTCCACGGCCATCGGCGGCGGGGTCCCCGCAGCCCTCGTCTGGGGACTGACGGCGGGCGCCGCAGCCACCGTCACCCTGCGGGCGGCCGGGGGACGTGGGCCGACCGCGGACGCGCCGGCCGCCGAACCGGAACCCGCCCGCCCGTAGGCCTCGCGCCGGCCGCCGGAGCCAGGAACCCCGCCAGGCCGTGCGGTCACGCGGCGGCCCTGATCACGCGGCGGCCCTGGGCGCCTGCAGCGTCCGGTGGGAACGCTCCGCGGGCGTCGGCAGAGCACCCGTCACGGTGTGCCGGCGGCGGATCGGCCGGACGTCCGAGGAGGGTGGGCGAGGGAGTCACCGGACTCGAGGTGCCGGCGCAGCCAGCGTTCGGTACTGGTCACGTGCAGCAGCGCCGCCGCTTGGCTGAGCGCGGCGTCGCGGCAGGCCAGCGCCTCGTAGATCGCCTCGTGCTCGGTGAGGGTCCGGCCGGCGGCCCGGGTGTCGACGAGACCCCGCCAGACGCGGGCGCGCAGAGTACGTCCGGAGACGCCTTCCAGCAGAGCCAGCAGGGACTCGTTTCCGGTGGCCGCGACGACCGCGCGATGGAACGCGGCGTCGTGCGCGTTGAGCCGCTCCACGTCTTCCCGTGCCTCCCGCATGGCGTCCAAGTGCTGTTTTACCAAGGCCAGTTGCTCGTCCGAGATGCGCAGGGCGGCCAGCGCGGTGGCGACGGGTTCGAGCAGCCGCCGCACCTCCATCAGGTCCAGCAGCGCGGCCGAGTCGCTCTGCAGCAGCTCCACGGCGCCGCCGACGCTCTCCAGCAGCACACTCGCCTGGAGACTGCCCACGTATGTGCCGTCGCCCCGCTTCACCTCCAGCACGCGGGCGACCGCCAGGGCCTTGACCGCCTCGCGCGCCAGATTGCGGGAGAGCCCGAGCTGAGCCGCCAGCACCGCTTCCGGAGGCAGCTTCGAGCCCGGGGGCAGTGCGCCCGTCCGGATCAGCTCACGGATCTGCTCGATGGCCTTGTCCGTCAGGGACAATGCGACCCCTCTCCTTGTATGCGCCGCCCGGGTGCGCCGGGTCCGGTCGGACCCTGGCTCCGCGGATCGTCCCGGATGCCATCCAAGGCGTGACGTGACGTGACGGCCGAGCGGCCCGCCGTTGCGTACGGCCTGGTCCGGGTTCGGCGTGCCGGCTGTCATCTTCGCCCATGACGCGGGGCTGGTCCGGCCGGCGTGAGCGGGCTCGCACCGTCGGCCGCGGGGACGGCGGTGCGCACGGGCGCCTCGGACGGCGCGGGGAGCCGGCCTGCGCGGTGCCGGGCGGCCCCCCTGGCCCGACCGCCGCTCAGCCGAGCCGGCGGACCACCGCCTCGGCGACCGCCCTGGCGCTGCCCGGGTTCTGCCCGGTGATCAGGCGGTCGTCCTCGACGACGTGGGTGTCGAAGGGCTTCGCCGCGATGCTGTACTGCGCGCCGAGCTCCTTCAGCCGGTCCTCGAGGCTGTAGGGGACGGCGTCGGCTCGCTGGGCGAGTTCCTCCTCCCGCCACGAGAAGCCCGTGACGTTCCTGCCCTTCACCAGGGGTTCGCCGTCGCTCAGGGTGACGTCGAGCAGACCGCACGGTCCGTGGCAGACCGCCGACACGATCCGGCCGGACTCGTGGAACCGCGCGATGAGCGTCTCCAGGGCCTGACTCTGGTGGAAGTCGAACATCACGCCGTGACCGCCGGTCAGGTAGATGGCGTCATAGTCGTCGACGTCGACCTCGCTCACGGCGACGACATCCCGCAGCGTGTCCATGAACGCGCGGTCGGCGTACCGCTTGTCGGTACCGAGGTCGCTGAGGACGTTGTGGGCGAGGCTCTCCGGGTCGAGCGGCACCGGGCCGCCCTCGATGCTCGCGACGGTGAGCTCGAAACCCGCCTGTTCGGCGACGTCGTAGAAGTGGGTCAGCTCGCCCAGCCAGAGACCGGTGCGGTAACCGACCTTCTCGTACTCGCCGGTGCTGGTGACGATGATGAGAATGCGCTTCGTGGGGGACATCCGTGTCTTTCTGTCCAGAGGATCGGGGCCGCCGTGCGGTCATGTGCGGCCCCCCGTGCGCGGCCTCGCCGGCGACACCGGGTCGGGCCGCTGTTCCCTTCGTCGGTACCCACGATAGGAGGTGATCGCCGGTCACACCCGGTACCGGGGAAGTGCCTCGGCGGTCGGCGACCGGTACGAGGTGCTACGGGAACACGTCCCGAGCGGACAGCGCTCCTGCGCAGGGCTCTGCGGCGACGGCCTGGGCGAGGTCCCGGCCGGCCTGCCTGCGTGCGCAGCAGGTCCTGCTGGGTCTCGAGGCGCGCACGGCCCCCGGTTCCTACCTGCTTTCCTGCCCGCTTCCCGCCCCGTCGTCCGTGACCCGCTCGCCGTCCGCCGGGGGCGCGGCTCCCGCGTGCAGCCGGATCACGGCATACGTCTCCCCGGCCTTCGGGGGGCGCGTCCAGGAACGGGTGGTGAACGTGTGCAGCCGCCCTTTCACGATCGCGTGCCGCGGCAGGCAGGCGCCGAACTCCGCGGTCACCGCTTCCAGCAGCGACCGTTCCGTCCCGGCGGCGTCGCCCACGTCGCCGAAGAAGCGGTCCGGGTGCAGCGCCCGCGGTATCTCTCCGCTGCGCCGGACCTCACCGTCCGCGTACGTGAAGGCGTACTGCTCCACGCCGTCGCGCGCGACCGAGAGGTGGAAGAACGGGTCCCCGTGCCGGGTCCGCAGACCGCACCACACCACCACCGCGCGGGTCCCCGCGCTGGCGGCCGCCGCCGGGGAGACGAACCGCCGTCCGGCGAACGAGGCGGGGTCGCCGTCGAAGGCGAAGCTCCAGCCGGCGCCGGCCCGGCCGACCGCCACGAGCGCCCGGTCGTCGTAGGACGAGAACTCCCTGCGGCCCTCCAGCGACCTGCGGCGCGCCTCCCGGAAGGTCATGGGCTCGCTCAGCACGACGCGGTCGCCCCCGCCTCCGGCCCCGTCGTCGTCCCCGTCATCGTCCGTGTCCCCGAGACGTGATGGCAGCTCCTTTGGCCCCACTCCCTCCACCAGGACGAACCGGTAGGACGGGGGACCGCCGCCCGGGTCAGGCTCCGCGAGCCACGCGAGGCCGCCGGGGTCGAGCACGGTCTGCGGCGTCGGCGCCTCACCCGTCTGCCCGCCCCGTGGAGCGGACAGCAGTTCGCGGCCCCGCTCCGGGGTCAGCAGCGGCCCGAGCACGGGGTCGGCCACCCAACCGAGCGGCGCCAGGTGGTCCGGCCCCAGCGGCTCCCACCGGGGCAGGGCCTCCAGAAGGGTCCGCCACGCCCGGTCGGTGTCGCCCCACCGCGCCAGCTCCCGCGCCCGCTCGACCGCCTCCCCGAAGGGCCCGGCCGCCGTGTACCGGTACGTACCGGCGCGCACCTGACGCAGGGTCTCGAAAGCCAGCGACACGACCTCTTCGTCGGCGCCCCGCAGATGGAACGTCAGCGTGGAGTCGTCCCGGTACGCGTTCGCCGCGTGTTCGGCGACCAGCGACGGCAACAACTCGGGAGCGTACCGAGGGTCGGTCACCAGGCCGTCGAAGTACACCATGTAGGTCTGTCCGAGCAGGCGGCGTATCTGGTCGCCCATCCCGGCGGCCCTCGGCCTGCCGTACGCCTTCGCCTCGTCCAGCAGCTTTCCGGCCCGTTCCCAGCCGCCGCGCAGCGCCTCCAGCCGGGCCTCCTCCACCCCGGCGTCCAGCTCCCGCGTCGTGTCGTTGGCGAACACCGGCTCCGTGTCACTCCGGTGCGCCTGCAGGCTGTGGAACTCCCGGTGCATCTCCCGCATGAATGCGACGAAGTTCGCGTGCCGCTCGGGCGGCTCGGCCCGCCAGCTCGCCCACGTGTACACGGCCCACTCGCCGTCCTCGTCGACGTCTTCGGGATCCAGGAGGACATGCGTGATGTCGGACTCCACGTCGAGCTGCAGCCCGCGCCGCCAGAGGTCCGCCTCCCGCCGCTCCTCGGGGCTCGCGTCGTCGTCCAGGTCCTCCTCGAACATCTCCGCGAGCCCCGACCCGTCGTTGTGCCAGTGCGCGTCCGCGGTTCCCGCCAGCAGCCACACGAACCCGCCCGCGTGCCGCCAGCCGTCACTGAACTCGAGGAACCGCCGGTACGACGGGGGCATGCGGCGGCCGAGACGCTCCTCCATGGCCGCGATCCGCTCCTCCGACGCGGGCGGGAACCCCAACCACCTGGCACGGCACGCGGCCTCGTCGTCCTCGCCCCGCGTCTCGCCGTCCGGCAGGGAGTCCGCCCACTCCCCGCTCCACCTCTGCAGGAAGGGCAGCCAGTCGAATGCCGTGGTGTCCGTCATGCTCGCGATGCTGTCACCCGCCACTGACAGCGCCCCGCACCCGGGGGGCGGCCGGCGCCCCTGAAATCGCCTTTCGCGCCGGGCCGCCCGGAATTAGTGTCGGGTGCAGCCAGTGAACAGCGAACGAGGAGCCTGGACATGATCGGTCGTCCGAGCGCGCGTTGACGCCGTAGGCCGTGATCGGCCCGTCATCGCGTGCTGCCCCGGATGGTGCGGCACAGCGAGCCCTCTCCCGCCCGTAACGTCGGTGCGCATGGTGTGCGCCGGGTGACGGGCCTCGTCGCCGGCAGTCCAGGGGATCCTCGTGCCGTCATCCTCCGCATCCTCCGCATCATCTGCCTCCTCGGCGGACTCCGCCGGGTCCGGTTCCCGTCGACGGGTTCCGCCAGGCCCGTGGCGGGACGGCGACTTCCGCAGACTCTGGGTGGGTCAGACGGCCTCCCGACTCGGCGAGCACACAATCCTGGTGGTCCTGCCGCTCTTCGCCGTCCTGACGCTCGACGCCGGTGCCGGTCAGTTGGGCGTCCTGCGTGCCGTGGGGCAGGCGCCTGTCCTGTTGCTGTCGCTGCTCGTCGGCGCGTGGGTGGACGGGTGGCGTACCCGCACGGTGATGGTGCTGACGGACGTCGGCCGGGCCCTGGCGCTGGGCGTCGCAGCCCTGTCGGGCTTCCTCGGACTGCTCGGCCTGCCGGCGCTGTTCATGGTCGCCTTCGCCGTCGGAGCCCTGTCCGTGATCTTCGACGTGGCCTGTCAGGCGTCGCTCGTACGGCTGGCGGAACGCGATCAGCTGGTCCGGGGGAACAGCGCGCTCGAGGCCGGCCGGTCCGCAGCGCAGATCGGCGGACCTGCCCTCGCGGGTGCGTTGGTCTCACTGCTGTCGGCGCCGATCGCCGTCGCCTTCGGCGCGCTGTGCTTCACCTCGTCGGTCCTGTCGGTCCGACGCATCCGGCGGGCCGAAGCGCTCCCGAAGAGCCCGGGACGTCCTCCTCGGGTCTGGCGGCGTGTCCAGGAGGGACTCCGCTTCGTGGCCGGCGACGCCCTTCTGCGCACCGTGTGCCTCGCCTCGGCCGCCTTCCAGTTCTCGCTGGCGGCCCTGACGACCGTCTATCTGCTCTTCCTGCCGCGCGAACTGCACCTGTCCGGCGCCGCCGTCGGGCTGACGCTCGCGGCGACGGGGCCCGGTGCGCTCCTCGGGTCGGTGCTGGCCGCCCGTCTGCCGCGCCGGTTCGGTCACGGCGTGGTGCTGCTGTCCGCGGCGGTGACGGCCGACGGGGTGTTCCTGTGCGTGCCCGCGCTGCACGGCCCGTCCGCTGCGACTGTTCCCGCGCTGCTTGCCGTCGACTTCGTGTTCGGTGTGGGCGGACAGCTGGTGAACGTCACGCTCATGACGGTCCGTCAGGCCGTCACGCCGGACGGGATGCAAGGCCGCGCAGCCGCGACGATCACGTTCGTCGGCATGGGGCCGGCCCTCCTCGGCTCGCTGCTCGGCGGATGTCTCGCCGAGGAGTGGGGGTTGCGCACCAGCCTCCTGGTGACGGCCGCGGGCATGCTGGCGTCCCCCGCGGTGATGGCTGCCTCGCCGCTCGCCCGCCTGGGACGGGTGCTTCCGGACTGATGCCCGGACCAGGAGGCAAGCGTGACGACGAACGGTCCCCCGCCTGCCGGGCGGCGGGCGGGGGACCGTGGGCGGGCGGGGGTCAGCGTGCGGTGAGTTTCCAGAGGTGGTCGGCGGTGCCGTTGTCGGCCCATTGCAGGATCTGGGCGCCGGAGGCTGTGCTCATGCCGTTGACGCCGAGGAGGCGTCCGCTGTTGTAGTTGGCGATCTTGTAGTAACCGTCGCGGGCGGGGATGAGCTGCCAGAGGTGGTCCGGGGTGCCGTTGTCGCCCCAGATGAGGGCGGTGCCTCCGTCGCCTGTGCCGGCGTTGGTGATGCCGAGCAGCAGGCCGCTCTTCTGGTTGGCGATCTTGTAGAGGCCCTGGCCGGCTGCGGTGAGGGTCCAGTTCTGGTCGGTGCCGGTGGTGGAGGTGGCCTGGACGACGGAGGTGCCCTGGGCGGTGCCGGCGTTGAGGGTGTCGAGGGCGAGTCCGCTGTTCTGGTTGGTGATCTGGTAGCGGCCGGCGAGGGAGGTGCTGGCGCCGGTGGGCGTGACGACGATGTGGTAGCCGTCGGAGGCGTTCATGGTGACGGGCACGGTGAGGGCGCCGCCGGCGACGGCGTAGTCGTTGTCGGAGATGGTGATCGGGCCGGGGGATGCGGCGGTGCGGCCGGTGTGGGGGGAGTACTCGACCTTGACGTGGACCGTGCCGCCGAAGGCCGACAGGGAAGAGAGGCCGTTGACGGTGACCGCGCAGGAGCCGGTGCAGCCGCCCGCTATGACGCTGATCTGGTTGCCGGCGGTGTTGAGGGAGGCGAGTCCGTCGATGCCGGTCTGGGCGGGCGGGGTGGTGGTGAGCATGTTCCCGGACATGTCGCCGTACCACTTGTAGGTCCAGTAGGAGCCGTTGGGCGAACCGCCGGTGTCGGTCAGGGTGTCGCCGAGCGTGCCGTAGTGGTTCCAGAAGGCGAGTTCGGCGTTGCGGACGCCGCCGCGCTCGAACTTGGCGGCGTACCCGACGAGTGCGCCGGAGTTGCCCATCTCGGACGGGGTGCCGTATTCCTCGATGTCGATCGGCCGGGGGCTCAGGCCGAGGCTGGACTCCAGCGCGCGGTAGTCGGCGATGTGCGAGGCGATGGTCGAGCTGGTCTGCAGTTCGTGCCAGGCGATGACGTCGGGGACGGCGTTGTCGGCGATGGCGTCCTGGAGGAACGTCTGCATCTTGGCGTGGGTGTACGACGCGAGGCTCGGCCCCTGGATCGGCGTGGTGGTGTCCTTGGAGCGGATCTCCTTGTACGTCGTGTTCCAGGCGGCGTCGAAGGGACCGGCCTTGGCGGTGTCCCAGTTCCCGTCGGGCTCGTTCCAGATGGCCCAGGCGGAGATGTTGGTGGCGCTGGACGCCTTTACGGCGGCGATCTGCTTGTCCACGGCGGACAGCCAGTCGCTCATGCTGACCCATTTGTAAGGGAAGTCCGGGTACCAGTCCGGCATGCGGGCGACGACCTTCGCCCCGGCGCGGGCGGCCTTGGGCGCTACGACCAGGGCGTCACCGGCGGGCCTGGGCTCGCCGTTGGGCAGCTGGGAGCCGCCCGGGGCCATCTGCACGAACGTGTTCGGCTTCAGCGCGTCGGTGAGACTGTCCGAGGGAGTCGCGTTGTCGGCCAGCCCGTAGAGGCTGCCCGTGCCGACGTGGGTGACCGGACGCAGGGTCTGGTTCGCGTTGACGACCAGGGTGGTGGCGGAGGTGGGGCTGGCCTGCGCGGAGGCGCCGGTGAGGACGACGGCGCCGGTGACCAGCGTCGTGGCCAGGGCGGCGGCGGTGGCGCGTCCCAGCGGGACTCCGCTGCGGTGACGGGGGCTCAGGTATGACATCAGCGGCTCTCCTGAGGAGGGGGTGGGCACTGCGGGCACGGCGACTGCAGGGTTCGTGCGGGCACTTCGGGTGACGCGGCGTGCGTGCGGGGCGGTGCGGGGTGGGGCGGGGCGGCGTGTGGCGGGGCAGGGCGGATCGCGCCCCCGCCCGGTCTGCGGAACGGGGACCGCGTGCATCGGGAGGTCAGTCCTTGACCGCGCCCGCGGTGACGCCTGCGGCCACATAGCGCTGGGCGAGGACGAGCAGCACGGCCGCGGGCAGGGACGCGACGACGGCGGTGGCCATGATCGCGTTCCACTCCTGGTTGTTGTTGCCGATGTAGTGGTA
This sequence comes from Streptomyces sp. SAS_272, assembly GCF_052543235.1. Classification (NCBI taxonomy): domain Bacteria; kingdom Bacillati; phylum Actinomycetota; class Actinomycetes; order Kitasatosporales; family Streptomycetaceae; genus Streptomyces; species Streptomyces sp. SAS_272. The sequence continues at coordinate 53,076 of NZ_JBMNDR010000046.1, forward strand.
GATGCCGAGCGTGATGGGGCGCCGGTCGCCGCCGCCGTCCAGGGTGTTGGCGAAGACGAAGTCCGACCAGGCCCACAGGAAGCTGAAGAGGGAGACGGTGACGAGTGCGTTGCGGCTGACCGGCAGGACGATCGACCAGAAGGTGCGGAAGGCGCCGGCGCCGTCGATGCGGGAGGCGGCGATCAGTTCGCCGGGGATGCCCGACATGAACGCGGTGAAGATCATGACGCCGAACGGCACGGCGATCGTGGAGTCGGCGATGATCAGTCCCCACCAGGAGTTGAGCAGACCGAGGTCGAGGAGGATGCCGTAGAAGCCCATGGCCATGACGATGCCGGGGATCATCTGGGCGATCAGCAGGAACAGGCCGAGGGCGCCGCCGCCGGGCGGGCGGAGCTTGGCCAGCGCGTAGCCGGCCGGGGCGGCGAGCAGGAGGGTGAGGGCGACCGTGCCGAGGCCGATCAGCAGGCTGGTGCCGAGGTAGGGCAGCTGGTCGTCGAGGACGGCCCGGTAGCCCTCGAAGGTGGGGTGCAGGGGGAGGAGGTCGGGCGGGCTCTTGCGCATGTCCTGCTGTGGGGTGAGGGACACGTTGAGCATCCAGTACACCGGGAACAGCATGACGGCGGTGAGCAGCAGGCCGATGGCGGTGTGCAGACGCGAGCGCCGGGCGGGGCGGTGGGCGGCGGTCATGCTTGCTGCCTCCTTTGGACGCGGATGTACAGCAGCCCGAAGGCGAGGGCGATGAGGATGAGGATGTTGCCGACGGCGGCCCCGGGGCCGAACTTGGGCAGCAGCGTGCCGAATCCGAGCTGGTAGGACCAGGTGGCGAGGGTCGACGAGGCGTCGCCGGGGCCGCCCTTGGTCATGATCCAGATCAGGTCGAACACCTTGAGGGTGTAGACGAGTCCGAGGAGCAGGGTGATCGCCGACACCGGGCGCAGCAGCGGGAAGGTGATGCGCCGGAACTGCTGCCAGGCGTTCGCCCCGTCCAGTGACGCCGCCTCGTACAGTTCGGCGGGGATGTTCTGCAGTCCGCTGTAGAGGATGACGAGGTTGAACGGGATGCCGATCCAGATGTTGGCGACGATGACCGAGGTCAGCGCCCAGTCGGGCGAGGTCAGCCAGTCGACCGGCCCGACGCCGACCATCTTCAGGGCGTAGTTGAGCACCCCCGACTCGCTGTTGAACATCCACGACCAGGTGGACGCCGACACGATCAGCGGCAGCAGCCACGGGATCAGGAACAGTGCTCTGAGGGTGCCGGCGAGGCGGAAGCGGCGGTTGAAGAAGACGGCGAGGGCGAGCCCGGCCGCGTACTGGAAGGCGATCGACACGAACGTGAAGATCATGGTGTGGCGCAGCGCCGGACCGAACGTGGGATCGTCCAGGACGGTCCGGAAGTTGTCCGGTCCCGAGAACGGCGCGTCGCCCGCGACGAACGACCGGACGGTGTAGTCGCGCAGACTCAGGTCGAGGTTGCGGTAGAGGGGATAGAGGTAGAACGCGGCGAGATAGACGGCCAGGGGTGCGAGGAACGCCAGGGCGGTCCACCGGCTCCTGCGGCGCTGCCGGCGCCGCCGTGCCGGGGAGTCCGTCCGTTGTCCGGCGTCGGTCGCCCCGGACCTGACCGGGGACCGCTGCGGTCGGCGGTCGACGCGGGCGGTGGTCATGCGAACTCCTGGATGCGGGTGGCAGGAATGCGGGGGACTGCCCGGGCCGGTGACGGTGTCCGGGCGGTGGAGTGCTGTCGTGCGGTCTTCGGGGAGGGCTCCGGGCGTGCCGTGAGCGGGGCGGAGGCCACTGCGCGGCGGGAGGTCAGCCGCCTGCCTTGCCGGCGGCCTTCTGGGCGGCGGCGAGGGCGGCCTGCGGGCTCTGGCCACCGGACAGCGCGGCCTGGACGGCGGTCCACAGGGGCTGGGAGATGGTCGGGTACTTGGTGCCCAGGCCGCCGCTGGTGCGACCGCGTGCCGCGGCCACGGCGTCGACCCACGGCTTGAGCGCGGGGTCGGCCTTGACCTGTTCGGCCTGCACCGCCGCGGTGGGTGCCACGTACGCCAGGGTCGTGTCCGTGGACAGCAGGTTGGCGCCGCTGGTCAGGCAGGTGACGATCTTCTTGCTGACGTCGTAGCGGGCGGTGTCCTTCTGCACGGGCACGGTGACGAACTCGCCGCCGGTCGGCACCGCGGCCGAACCCCCGCTCTGCGCGGGGACGTTGATGATGCCGTACTCGAAGCCCGCCTTCGCCGCGTTGCCGAGCTGCCAGGTGCCGTTCTCGCCGAACGCGTAGTCGCCGGTGGCGAACTCCTGCCAACTGGTGGTCTGGGTGTTCTGCAGGACGTCCTTGGGGGCGAGCCCGTCGTCGACCCAGCCCTTCCACAGCGACAGCGCGGCGACGCCCTTCGCCGAGTCGAGCGCGGTGAGGTCGGCGCCGGCTCCCCAGAACCACGGCAGGAACTGGAAGCTGCCCTCCTCCGTGCCGATCGCGGAGAACGTGATGCCCTTCTTCCCGGCCGACTTGACCTTCTTCAGGGCCGCCGTCAGCGAGGTCCAGTCCTTGATGGCGGCAGGGTCGACGCCCGCGGCGGAGAGGACCTTCTTGTTGTAGTAGAGGGCGAGCGTGTTGGCGCCGATCGGGACGCCGTAGGAGGCGCCGTCGATGGTGCCCGCGCCGAGGATGTTCTGCTGTATCGACGTCGTGTCCAGGCCCAGATCGCTCGTCTTGTTGACGATGCCCGCCTCCACCAGCGTGGAGACGACGGGGTTGTCCACCAGCATCACGTCGGGCGCGTTGCCCTGCTGGGCGGCGAGCAGCGCCTTGTTGCCCAGGTCCGTGGTGTCCATGGCGGTGCGCTTGATCTTGACGCCGGCGTCGGTGCCGCACTTGCCGACGAGCTTGCTCCAGTCCGAGGAGGCGTCGAACTGCGGGTACGGGTCCCAGAAGGCGTACGTCCCGCCGGCGCCGCCGGACCCGGAGGCGGAGGAGTCGGAGTCGCCGCCCCCGCAGGCGGCGACGGAGGTGAGCGTGCCGATGGCGGCGATCGCGGCGACCAGGGTGCGGGTGTTTCTCACGGTGACCTCGTTGTCTGGGTGCGGCTCGTGGTGAGCGAGGGGAGGAGCAGAGGAAGGCAGGGGAGGCAGGGAGTCAGGGAGTCAGGAGGTCCGGGAAGGACGCGGGGTGCGGCGGGGGCAGGAGGTGGGCAGCCAGACGCGCATGCCGCCGTCCTGACGGTTGGCCCACGCGTAGTAGGGGATCGCGGTCAGCTCGAGGGGCTCGTCGGACGGCTGTGCGCCGGCGCCGGCCTCGGCGTCCGCGGCCCGGTACGGCCACCAGCCGACGTCGGCGAGACGCCGGCGGCGACCGGCGGCCAGGACGGTGACGACGCCGCCGAGCAGGTCGGGCCGGTGCTTCACGGCGAGCGGACGGGTGGTGTCGAGCACCATGTCGTCCAGACCGCCGCCGGGGTGGTCGACCCCTTCCAGGCAGTAGACGAGCGGCCCGCGCTCGATGGCGACACAGCCGCGTACGGCGTCCACCCGCGGGTCCGCGGCGGTCAGGCGCGGCTCGATGCCGAGGTCGAGGACGATCCGGTCGCCGGGCGCCCAGATGCGCTCCAGTCGAAGCCAGCCGTCGGTGACGGGCGCACCCGCCGTGTCGTGCAGGCTGTCCCCGACGCGGACCCGGTAGTCCCGGCACCACTGCGGAACGCGCAGCGAGAGAGTCCAGGGCCGGTCCTGCGGGGTCTCCTCGACGCTCAGACCGATCGTGCCCTGCCAGGGGTAGTCGGTCTCGGCGTTCACGACGATCGCGCTCCCGTCGAGGTGGCCGGTGTAACGCCCGGTGACGTACTGGTGGATCTGCAGTCCGCCGTCGTCGCTGGAGGCGAGGTAGTGCTCCAGTCCGGCCAGCAGCCGCATCACGTTGGGCGGGCAGCAGGCGCAGCGGAACCAGCGGGTGCGGCGGGCCGACTGGTCGCCGCCGGCGTCGGTGTGGCCGTCCCGGACCTGGAGCGGGTTGACGTACAGCCAGCGCTCGCCGTCGAGGGAGACGCCGGCCAGGAAGCCGTTGTAGAGGGTGCGCTCGACGAGGTCGGAGTAGCGGGCCTCGCCGGTGAGCAGGGCCATCCGCCAACTCCACTGGACGGAGGCGATGGCGGCGCAGGTCTCGCAGTAGGCGCGCTCGTTGGGCAGTTCGTACGGGTCGCCGAAGTCCTCCTCGTCGTGGTGGGCGCCGAGCCCGCCCGTGATGTGGGTCTTGGTGCCGGTCATCGCCTCCCACAGCCGCTCGGCGGCGGTGCGCAGTCCGGCGTCGCCGGTCTCGGCGGCCAGGTCGGTCGCGGCGGCGAGCAGGTACAACTGCCGTACGGCGTGCCCCTCGACGTTCGTCGCCTCGCGCAGCGGGACACGGTCCTGGCAGTACACCTCGCCGCCCAGCAGGCCGTGGCCGAAGCGGTCGACGAAGTAGCCGGCGAGGTCCAGGTAGCGGCGTTCGCCGGTCTCCCGGTAGAGCTCGACGAGGGCGGTCTCGACCTCGGGGTGCCCGTCGACGCCGTCGATGGGCTTGCCGCTGCCGGGCAGGCCGAAGACCGAGTCGATGTGATCGGCGAACTTCACGGCCACGTCGAGGAGTTCCGTGCTCCCGGTGGCCCGGTGGTGGGCCACCGCCGCCTGGATCAGGTGCCCTGCGCAGTAGAGCTCGTGTCCCCATCGCAGGTCCCGGTAGCGTTCGCCGCCCTTGAGCAGCTGGAACCAGGTGTTGAGGTACCCGTCGTCCTGCTGCGCGCCGGCGACGAGGGCGACGATGCGGGCGACCTCGTCGGCGAGGTCGCCGTCCGGGGTCCGGGCGAGCTGCCAGGCAGCAGCCTCCAGCCACTTGTACACGTCCGAGTCCACGAACGGGTACGCGCCCTGGAACTCTCCCTCGTCCGTGCCCGCCGCGAGCCGCAGGTTGCGCAGATTTCCCGCCGACTCCAGCAGGCCGGGGCCCTGGGGGATGGAGATGCGCGCGTTCACCTCGCGGCGGGCGTCCCAGAATCCCCCGTGCACCTCGACGGCGGCGGGGGCGAACGCGGCCTCGGCGTCCGGACTGTGACGGACCGGGCCCAGGGGAGTGTCTCCCCGTTCGGGCAGGGCCGACGGCAGGGAGGAAGGCGCGGCGGAACGAGGGCGGGGCATGGCTCTCCGGAGCGTTGGAGGGGGAGGCGGGACCGAGGATCCGACGCGTGCGGAGGCCGCTGCGCCTCGGGTCGCGGACAGGCGGCGCCCGCCTCTCGGTCCCGTTTGAGCAAACGTTTTTCTGTCCGGAAAGGTAGGAAGGTGAGGAGCGTGAGTCAAGAGGTACGCGCAAGTATCTTCGCTGTCGGGGGCAGGGCTGTTCAGCGGCCGTGAACGGTGTCAGGATGTACGTCGCCGAGGTCGTCTAGGAAAAGGGTTGCGCGTGACCGCCGTTCCAGGTTCTCCACCGAGCGGGCGGGCCAAGCTCGCCGATGTCGCCAAGCTGGCCGGCGTCAGTGTCGGCACAGCCTCGAAAGCGCTGAACGGCAGCGGCAGGATGCGGCCCGAGACCCGGGAGCGGGTCCTCGCGGCCGTGGAGACGCTCGACTTCCGTCCCAACCAGCATGCGCAGAGCCTGCACACCGGCCGCAGCTGGACCGTCGGGCTGATGACGACCGACGGCATCGGCCGTTTCAGCACCCCCGTGCTGCTGGGCGCCGAGGACGCGCTCGGCGCCGGGAAGATCTCCGTCCTGCTGTGCGACACCCGCGGCGACGCCATCCGGGAACAGCACCATCTGAGCAACCTCATGGACCGGCGGGTGGACGGCATCATCGTGACCGGCCGTCGCACCGATCCCCGGCCGCCCCTGAAGGGGATCGACCCGATCCCGACGGTCTACGCGCTCTCTCCGTCCACGGACCCGGACGACATCTCCGTGGTCTCCGACGACCGGAGCGGGGCGCAGCTGGCCGTCGAGCATCTGCTCACGACCGGCCGCACCCGGATCGCGCACGTCACCGGTCCGGCCCACCACGCCGCCGCCCGCGACCGCGCCCACCACACTGTGGAGCTGCTCGAGCGCTCCTCGCTGGAGCTCGCCACCGGCCGGGTGCACTTCGGCGAGTGGAGCGAGGCATGGGGCCGCCGAGCCGCCGAGGCGGTCCTGCGGACGGCGCCCGACACGGACGCCTTCTTCTGCGGCAACGACCAGATCGCCAGGGGGGTCGCCGACGCACTGCGCGAGAACGGGCTGGACGTTCCCGGCAGGGTCGCGATCGTGGGTTACGACAACTGGGACGTCATGGCCCTGGCCTGCCGCCCGCCGCTCACCACGATCGACACGGACCTCTCCGAGATCGGCCGTCAAGCCGCCCTGCGCCTGCTGGACGCCATCGGCTCCGAACCCGAACCCGGCCTGCACACCGTGCCCTGCCGTCTCGTCGTGCGCGAATCGACCTGAGCCGCCGGTTCCCGCTGCCCTCCGCCGCCCCCGCCGCCCCTGTGATCCGGCGGACCGCCGGGGACGACGGCTCTGTGACGGCCGTCCGGTGCGGCCGGCGGAGCCGCGGCGGGAGGAGGCGACCGCTCGGGAGCGTTCGGCGACCTCGCGCATGACGTCCACGGCGATCTCGATCGCCGGCTCCGGCCGACAGCGGCGGGCCGGGCGCCGAGGGACACGGAGACGGGCAGGCCGCTCACGAGGTCCTCCGCGCCTTCCTTCGGACATCTCCCCGACAGCCGACGCGGAGGGGGAGGAGCAGCGGATGGGGGATGAGCAGCGATTCGCGCACGGCCGCACAGGTCGCGAGACTGCTTCGGCGCCTACGACACCTGGCGAGACCTGCGGGTTCTTCCTCCGCGCTGCACACGCCTTGCATGTGGTTGACCTGTGGAAATAGCCTCTGTTCAAGCCGGTGGGGGTTGCCGGCCCGGGATGTGGTCCACAACATCATGGTCGGAAGCGCGAACCGGCTGTCGTCCGTGGCCTGCCCGGGCAGGAGGCCCGAGTCCGGGTCCTCCACCCATTCCGGAGCAGTTCAGTGCATGAAGTCGGCCTCCTGGTGCTGGCGCTGTCAGCGAGTTGCGCACTCCGCGCGGCGTGGTCCACCGCCCACGCTGTCGCAGCGGACGGGAGACTCGCCGACGGGGGCCTGCTGAGCGACCACCGCGGGCTGGACGACCGGCCGCCGGGCGGGGGCCGGGCGGTGCCGCTTCCGGTGCCGACGGCGTGCGCGACAGGCGCGTGGGCGCGACGGACGGGAGAGGCCCGGCCGTGACGCCCGCACAGGTCCGTGAGTTCCAGGAGCCCTCGGGGCCACGAACTCCACGGCGGGCCTGTACCGCGTCCGTACCGCACCGGGAAAGCCACCATGCCCCCACAGACCTCCACCCTGTCGGCGCCCTCCTCACTGCGACCACCGCTACCGGTACTGCGCCGGGAACGCCGGTGGCCCAAGTCGACGAAGTACCGCGTCCCGCTCCTCGCCATCGCCGCCTTCCTCCCCCTGTACTGGGGGTGGGACGCCGTCCTCGCGACGGACGGCGGTGACCTCGCCGCGCAGTACGCGTGGGCGGGGTTCGTGGGCAGGCACCCGGCCACGCCGTACGGACTCTTCTGGTTCGGCGGCGTCCACACCGTCAACTACAGCGTCATATCACCGCACTTGATGGCTCTGTGCGGCGTCCGCGCCGTCTCCGTGCTGTCCGGGATCAGTGCCACCTGGGTGCTGGCCACCCTGCTGGAGCGCACCCTTCCGCGCGTGTCGATGTGGCCCGCGCTGGTCGGTGCGCTGGGCCTCTGGTACAACGTCGTGCTCGGCCGCACCACGTTCGCGCTCGGCCTGGCCTTCGCTCTCGCGGGCCTGCTCGCCGTCGCCGACCGTGCGCCCCGGCCCGCCCGGCTTGCCGCCGCGGCCCTCGGGGCGCTGTTCGCGACCATGGGCAGCCCGGTGGCCGGGCTCTTCCTGCTGGTGGCCGGCGCCGGATATCTGGTCGACCGGCAGTACGGCAAGTGTCTCGCCCTGACGCTCCCGCCCGTCGCCGTCGTCGGCGTGACGACCTTGCTCTTCCCCTTCCAGGGCGAACAGCCCATGGCCGCGGGCCGCATGATCCTGCCCCTGCTGCTGTCCGCCGCCGTGGTGTGGGCGTCTCCGCGGGAGTGGCGGGTGGTGCGGGCCGGCAGCGTCGTGTACGCCGTCGGGGTCGTGCTGACCTGGATGGTCCCCTCGCCGGTCGGCAACAACGTCGAGCGCCTCGCCCTGCTCTTCGCGCCCGCGGTGCTGCTCGCGGCCGCGCTGCACCGCCGTAGCGGGGCCTTCCGTCACGGCGGCCGGCGAACCCGCATGCGGGCGACGGCGCTGGTGACCGCTCTCTCCGTCGCCTACCTCTGTGCGACGTCGCTGACGCATCTGCGGCGCCCGGACCCCGTTCCGGGCTGGGTCACGCACACCGACGGCGTGATCGCCGCGCTCGACCGGCTGGGCGCCGACCGCGGGCGGGTCGAGCTGCCGACGGACGACGACCACCGCGGGGCCACCCTCCTCGGCCCCCACTTCGAGCTGATGCGTGGCTGGAACCAGCAGTTGGACGTCGAACGCGGACGCCTGTTCTACGAGGGCGACCTCGACGGGCCGACGTACTACGCCTGGCTGCGTCACTGGGCGGTGGGTTTCGTCGTCCTCCACGACGGCACGCCCGATCGGTCCGCGGAGCGCGAGACGGCTCTGATCAAGGAGGGACAGCGCTGGCTGGAGCCCGTCTGGCAGGACCGCTACTGGAAGATCTACCGGGTCCGCGACACCCTGCCGCTGGTCTCCGCCCCGGCCGAGCTGCTGCGCGCGGGAGAGGCGGATCTGACGCTGAGCATGCCCGGCCCCGGGACGAGCACCGTACGGATCGCGTATTCACCCTGGTTGCGGGCCGAGGGAGCGTGCGTCGCCCCGGACGGCCCGTGGACCCGGCTGACCGTGCCCCGGGCGGGCGTGTACCGGCTGACCTCGGACTACGCCGCGGAGTCCGTCGACGAGAGCGGCTGCCCGCCGCCCGGGTGAGAAACCGCCGTCTCCGCCGGGCGGGTGTCCGGCGGAGACGGACCGGCCGCCGAGGTCGCTCGCGTCCCGCCGGCGGATCTGGGCAACGGGGTCCGATCACCGCCTGCCGAGGGCCCCTGCAGGGCTGCCCGGCCCGGCGTGGGGCCGCGCGGCTCAGTCGTCGAGGGGCTCGTAGTCGAACCAGTCGAAGCGGACGGCGCCCGTCGCGGCGTACATGCCGATGACCCGACCCGTGAAGCCCCCGGCGACCTCGGTCGACAGATAGCGGCCGTCGAGGGTCGCGAGGTCGGTCACCGTGCCGTCGGGCTGCTCGACGCCGAGGGAGACGACGTCGGGTCCCGTGCACGGTCCGTGCGGAGAGGGCGGTTCCGTGATCGTCACGGCGAGGACCACCGGTCCGGCCGGCACGGACTCCTCCGCCACGACCGTGCGCAGGGACCCGACGCGCGCGATCACCCGCACCCGCGTGCCGGACGCCTCGATCGCGTAGTGGTGCCGCTCGTCGAGCCGGACGGCGAGACCGCCGCTTCCCTCCGCGGCGTCGACCAGCGTGCGCGCCCGGCAGTACGGATGCCGCTGGCGCCGGCCCGTGAACACCACGTCGGGCTCGTCCAGGGAACCGCCCCGCGCGCGGAGCGTCAGCCAGCCGGGGCGCTCCTCGGTGGTGCAGTGTTCGGCGGGCCGGTCGCGCAGGGAGACCCAGGACGGTCGCAGTTCGGCGAGCTCGAAGTCGTCCCGCTGCTCCTCGACGGGGCCGGGGGAGAGCGGCCACGGCAACGCGGGCAGGGTCAGCGTGACCTCGCCGACGACCGGCCAGTCGTCCACCCAGGTCACGGGCGCCAGGAAGGTCTCCCGACCGAGCACGTGCCAGCCCGGGGTGCCGCCGCCGGGCCGGACGCCGAGCAGCACCATCCACCAGGAGCCGTCGGGACCCTGGACCAGGTCGGCGTGCCCGGTGTTCTGGACGGGACGGTCGGTGCCCCGATGGGTGAGGATCGGGTTGGCCGGGCACGGCTCGAACGGGCCCGCAGGCGTACGGCCGCGGGCGATGGAGACGCCGTGGCAGCGTTCGGTGCCGCCCTCGGCGATGAGCAGGTACCAGTGGTCGCCGATCCGGTACAGGTGCGGGGCCTCCGGGGCCTTGGCGCCGGGACCGCCGGACCAGAGCCTGTGAGGTGTGCCGTACGTCTGCCCGGTCGACGGGTCGATACGGACCTGAGAGACCCCGGCGACCGTGCACCAGCAGGTGCCGTCCTCGTCCCAGACCAGGTCGGGATCGATGCCGGGGACCCCCGGCGCCCAGATGGGGTCCGACCAAGGTCCGGCCGGGTCGGTGGCCGTGACGATGAGGTTGCCGCCGCCCTCGCTGCAGTTGGTGACGATCAGCCAGAAGCGGCCGTCGTGGTGGCGCAGGGTGGGAGCGTAGATCCCGCCGGAGGACGGCATGGACGCGGGCAGACGCAGTTGGCCCGGCCGGTCCAAGGCGTTGCCGATCTGGGTCCGGTGCACCAGGTCACGGCTGTGGAAGAGGGGCACCCCGGGGAAGTATTCGAAGCTGGAACAAGCCAGGTAGTAGTCGTCGCCGACGCGGCAGACGCTGGGGTCGGGGTGGAAGCCGGAGATCACGGGGTTGGCGACGGGTCCGTCGGGCTGGCGCAGAGGGGGCACCTGAGAGGTCCTCTCGTCGGTGTCTCGTCGGTACGGGATGCGGGCGTGCGCCGGTCGGGGGAGCGTCGGGTCCGTGGGGCCGATGCGGAGCACGACGGCGGACGCCGCGGAGGCGGAGGCCGTCCGGCGGGGAAGTGGCTGTCGAAGCGCTTCACCACGTCCGTAAGCTAACGGACGGGTTTCGCGCATATCAAGAGTGCCTTTGCCCCGGATACTGCCCTCTGCTGGTTGATCGACGGCCGTGGAGGCGGCGCGGAGCATTCGAAGCGCTTCGACGGCGGGTGCCAGGGCGGCGAAGTGCGTCCTCGGCGCGGGTGCCGTCGTACGAGGGTGTGCGGTGATCTGTACGAGGGTGTGCGGTGATCTGTACGAGGGTGTGCGGTGATCTGTACGGCGGACGGCGGCCTGCCGTACGCTCCGGGCATGCGCGAACGCCGCGCGAGACGTGTGCCGTCCGCGCGACCCAGGGGGAAGCAGGCCGGGTGCACCGCTCGCCGCCGGCCCTGCCCGGTCCGGCCGCACCGGTCGGTCACCGCGTTCCGCGCACCCGGCCACGAGGGAGACCGCCATTCCTGACGGCACGGCTGCCCGCCGACACAGAAGCGCCGCCCTCGAACCGGCCTGGTGGACCGCGGACCCCGAGCGCTGGGACCTCCTGCGGTTCGAAGCAGCCCACGACGCGGCCGGCGTGCCCCTCGACCGGTGGTGGCAGGACCGCAGGGACGTCCTTGACGCGCTCATCCTCGGCCCGGGGCCGGTCGACCACGACTTCGCCCGATTCCTGCTGGACCAGGAGACACGGTTCCACCGCCACTGCTGGGGCTTCAGCCACACGATCGAGGTCGCCGCGCTCCTGCTCGCCGAGCACCGCCGTCCCGACGACGTCTGGCACCTGTGGCAGGCGGTCACCGCCGGCTTCGACACCTGGTACGGCCTGCCCCACCGCCTGCTGCTCGCCGCAGGTGGAACCACCCGGACGATCGCCCACGTCCGCGGCTCCTGCCATGAACAGCAGGACAACCTGCTGGGGCACCTCGAGAAACTCCCGGCCACGACCGACGACGACATCACCGCACTCCTCGCCGAACGCCGCCGGCACCACACCGACAGCCTCCGCGGACTCGACGACACCCCGGTGCGCGGCGACGAGCGCTGAGGAGCCGTCCTCCGCGAGCGCCCGGGCCGCGTCGTGGTCCGTGCGCGCGGTGCGGCGAGGTGGCCGCCGTCCGCGTGGGCCTCGCGGAAGCGCGCGCCGCCGTGACAGGTCACGGATGTTCCAACAACCCTGCGGCAGCTTGTGGTTAAGGCCTTAATCACCCAGCGTACCCAGCGACGGCGGCGGGTCCGCGGCAGGAGCGCCGGAGCTCGGCCTGTAGAGCATCGACGGTCGCGGTGCCGCCGTCGGCCATGTACGTCACATGAAACAAGAGGGGAAGCGGTGGAGGCGACGATGTCACGGGTGCGGCAAGGCACCATACCTCCGGTCGTTGCGGCGCGGTGGGCGCTGTGGACGTTCGTCATCATCAACTCGGTGATCGTGGAGGCCCTGTTCCTCACCTCCGGGACCGGCAAGAACGGGGTGCTCACCGTCGCCAAGTTCTTCGGGCTGCACGCCGCCGTGCTGATGCTGTTCCAGCTGCTGCTGGTGGCACGACTGCCGTGGCTCGACCGCCGTATCGGCATGGACCGGTTGACGGTGTGGCACCGGTGGGTCGGGTTCACCCTGCTGTGGACCGTCCTCACCCACGCCGTGCTGGTGGTAGTGGGCTATGCGCGGCTCAGCGGCACGTCGATGACGAAGACGTTCTTCTCACTGGCCGGAGTGCCGGCCTCCCTGCTCGGGATGTGCGCCGCGGCGGTCCTCGTCGTGGTCGCCGCGGTCTCCGCCCGGTATGTGCGGCGGCGGCTGCGGTACGAGACCTGGCACGGCCTGCACCTGCTGCTGTACCTGGCGTTGGGGCTGGCGTTCGTCCATCAGCTGCAGGAGACCACGACCTTCAGCTCCTCCCCGGCCGCGAAGCTCTACTGGTGGGCCCTTTGGCTGTTCGCGTTCGGCGCCCTGGTCGTGGGCCGGATCGCGCTGCCCGTGTGGCGCAACTCCTACCACCGCTTCCGGGTCGCGGAGGTGGTGGTGGAGTCGGACGACGTGGTGTCCGTGCATGTCACCGGCCGGCGCCTCGACAAGCTGCCGGCCAGGGCCGGGCAGTTCTGCATCTGGCGGTTCCCCGACCACCACCACTGGTGGCTGGCGAACCCGTTCTCGCTGTCGGCTGCGCCCGACGGCCGCACGCTGCGGCTGACGGCCAAGGCGGCAGGCGCCGCAAGCGCCGGACTGCGCCGTCTTCCGGTGGGTGCACGCGCGTTCGTCGAAGGCCCCTACGGCGCGTTCACGTCGTTGCACCGAGGACGCCCCGGCTCCCTGCTGATCGCCGGAGGGGTGGGGATCACACCCGTTCGAGCCCTGCTCGAGGAGGAGCCGCCGGGCGACGTCGTCGTGCTCTACCGGGTACGCAGCGAGGACGACGCCGTGCTCGTCGACGAGGTACGGACCCTGGTCGCGGACCGCGGTGGGCGGCTGCACCTGCTCACCGGACGCACGGGGGAGGGCAGCCCGCCGTTCGAGCCGGAGAACCTGCGGGCCATGGTTCCCGACGTCGCCGAACGCGACGTGTACGTCTGCGGCCCGCCCGCGATGACCGCGGCTGTGCTCAGCGCCCTGCGCAGCCTGCGGGTTCCCCGGCGGCAGGTGCACGCCGAGCGGTTCGGCCTGGCCTGAGCCCCGTCCGGCCGCCGGTCCACGGTGTGCCGGAGCACCGCCGCTTCACGATCACCGGAGCTGCCTGCGGAGCGCCTGGCGCCCGCAAGCAGCTCCGGTCGTCACCTCGGCCTACGGACCCGTGGCCGGTGACGACGACCTCGGCGCAGGCGGGCCGGCCGCAAAACCGTCACCGCGGTGCCGTGTCTCGCGGGCCGCGGCGGCCCGCCGCGGTGACGTCACGTCCCGCGGCGGCGCCGCCTCGTGCCCTCGGTCAGACGGAGTCCACGTCGGTGGTGGCGAGCCCGGCGTAGACGTCGGGCCGGTTGCGGCGGATGCGCAGGGCGAGGACCACCCCGGTCCCGAACACGAGCGGGGTGAGCGCGATCAGGGTCCAGTTGACGAGCGGTGCGGCGCCGGTGAAGAGATTGAGCCGCGTGCAGACCAGTCCGGTGATCACGGCGAGGAGGACGGCGGCGGCCACCGGCGCGGCGACCGTGCGCAGACGTCCCACCGTGTGGGCGCCGGGGCTGCGACGGAAGAAGGCGGCCACGGCGCAGGCCGCGAGCGTCTGCAGCGCGAGGATGCCGACCACACCGGGGGTGTTCACCCACAGCAGGAACTCGTTGTACGGGTGCACGCCGATCGCGGCGAACACGGCCGTGACGACGACCGCCAGTACGGTCTGCGCGATGCCGGAGACCCAGGGGGAGCCGTGCCGGGGATGGATGCGCCCCAGGGCGGCGGGGGCGACGCCCTCGGCGGACAGCGCGTAGCCGTACCGGGTGATGGCGTTGTGGAAGGCGAGGAGGGAGGCCAGCAGGCTGCTGACGATCAGCACGCGCTGCAGGTCGGTGGCCCAGCCGCCCACATAGCGGGTCATGGCGGTGAAGAACATCTCGGCGGGGTTCTGCGCCGCGGCCCCGACGGCTCCGTCGTTCCCGAAGGCCTGGACGATGACCCAGACGACGAACGTGTAGAACAGGCCGAGGAATCCGACGGCCAGGTAGGTGGCGCGGGGCACGGTGCGGTTGGGGTCACGGGCCTCCTCACGGTAGAGGGCGGTGGCCTCGAACCCGATGAAGGCGGCCACGGCGAGGCCCAGGGGTGCGCTCATCTGCGAGGTGAAGACGTGGGAGGGGGCGAAGGAGGCGAGGCTCAGCCCGTTCGCGCCGCCCTTGACGAGGATCGCGCCGGCGAGCAGCGCAAGGACGGCGGTCTCCGCCACCAGCAGGGCGGCGAGCACCTTGGCGCCGACGTGGATCGACCGGAAGCCGAGGAACCACACCACGGCGATCCCGGTGAAGGCGTAGACCGGCCAGGGCAGGTCGACGCCCAGGAGATCGTCCGCGGTGGCGGCCGCGAAGAAGCCGAACGCCCCGTAGGTGCCGATCTGCAGGGTGTTGTAGGAGAACACGGCGAGCAGGGCGGCGCCCAGCCCGGCCGGGCGGCCCAGTCCCCGGGCGATGTACGAGTAGAAGGCGCCCGCGTTGCGGATGTAAGGCGTCATGGCGGTGAAACCGACCGCGAACAGGCACAGCACGACGCCGACCGCCAGATAGGCGACGGGGGCGCCGATGCCGCCGAAGAGGATCGCGAGCGGGGCGAGGCCGGCCATGACGGTGAGCGGCGCGGCGGCTGCCACGACGAAGAAGACGATGTCGCTGACGCCGAGGGCGGCGCGCGGCAGACGGCCGCTCGGATCAGTCCCGGCGGCCGCCGGGGGCTGCTGGGGAGTGAGGGAGGTGCGGGGCTCGGTCATGGAGGTCTCCGCGTGATGCGTGAGGTCGACGGGGGAGGTGACTGTCCCTGGCACGCGGGCCCGGCCGTGACGACGCCGAGAGGCTATCGTTCCACGGCGGACACGGTGTCGGGGGTGCCGGAGTCGTGCGTGCGCCGGCCTGCGAGCCAGGTCCCGAGGACGGGCAGGTGTGCCAGGTCTCGGGGAGCGGTCTCGACCGGGTCGGCGGCGAGATGCACCAGGTCGGCGCGCATGCCGGGGCGTAGAACGCCCCATTTCTCCTCCTCGAACGCCTGGTAGGCGCATCCGGCGGAGTAGGCGGCCAGGGCGGTCACGGTGTCGATCCGCTCCTGGGGAAGCCAGCCGCCGTCGGGGAATCCCTCGGGTGTCTGGCGGGTCACTGCGGTGGCGATGCCCCGCAGGGGCTCGTGATCGGTGACCGGCCAGTCGCTGCCGAACGCGATGTGCGCGCCGGACGCGAGCAGGGCGGCGATCTGGTACTGGCGCGCGCCGCGCTTCGGGCCGATCTTCGGCAGGATGAGGTCGGTCATCAGCCGGTCGGGCTGGGCCCACAGCGGCTGCAGATTGGCGATCACCCCGAGTTCGGCGAAGCGTGGCAGGTCAGCGGGGTGGATCAGCTGGGCGTGGGCGATGACCGGGCGTCGGTCGCGGGGGCCGTTGGCTCGGGCCGCGGCCTCGATCGCGTCCAGGGCGACCCGGACACCGCTGTCGCCGAGGGCGTGGATGTGCGGCTGGAAACCGAGAGCGTCGATCGCGGTGACGGCGTCCGCCAGTTCCGCCGGAGTCCAGTTGGCGATGCCGTGGGAGTGCGGGCAGTCGGTGTACGGCTCCAGCAGAGCGGCCGTGCCGGACTCGATCACCCCGTCGGCGAAGAACTTCACGGTGTGCGCGGTGAGCAGCCCGGGGGCGGCGCCCTCCACCCGCTCGCGCTCGGCGGCGAGCCGGCCGACCCGCTCGCGCCAGTGCTCCGGGCCCAGGAAGAAGCCGAGGTCGGCGCGGATCGGCAGTCCCGGACCGCTGGTCGCCGCGGTGATCCAGACGTCGGCGTGGTGCGGTTCCACCCAGGCGTCCTGCACCCAGGTCACCCCGGAGGCGGCGAACCGGGCGGCGGTCGCGCGCAGCGCGTCCACCTGCGTGTCGTGGGACGGCTGCGGGACGAGGTCGAGGACGGGAAGCACGGCGGCGAACTCGCGCAGGGTGCCCAGGGGCTCGGCCGAGTCCTTGCGGCGCACGATCTCCCCGCCGTCCGGGTCGGGCGTGCCGGCCGAGAACCCGGCCCGGCGCAGCGCCTCGCTGTTCACCCAGGCGGTGTGGTGGTCCATCGTGCGCAGCACCACGGGCCGGTCGGGGACGGCCCTGTCCAGCCAGTGGGCGTCGAACCGGCCGTCGGGTGCCAGCCAGGCGTCGAAACCGTCACCGGTGATCCACTCGGCCTCGGGGTGCCGGTCGGCCCAGTGCCGTACCGCCTCGACGATCTCCTCCACGGAGGCGCACTCGCGGACGGGTGCGCCGAGCAGTCCCAAGCCGCCCATCACGGGGTGCGCGTGCCCGTCGCCGAACGCGGGCAGCAGGGCGCCTCCTTGCAGGTCGACCACGACGGTGCCGCTGCCGCGGGCGTCGAGCGCCTGCGCCCCGAGCGCGCTGATCCTGCCGTCCGTGACGGCGAGGGCGTCGGGCGCCGGGCCGTCTGCGGCCCCGGTCCTGACAGTCCCTCGGGTGAACACGATGTCGGCCTGCATGGCGGTGATGCCCTTCCCGTCGCTCGCAACCGAACTGAAACCGATTCGGTTTCGGTAATGTAGGCGGCGTTCGAACGGCCGGGAAGAGTTTTACTGAAAGTCATTCGGTAAAGTTCGGATGACGACACGCGGGCGGCGCCGCGCCGCCCGGCAGACCCAGGAGGAGGAGCCCACGTGCCAAGGCCGCGCACCCCGTTGCTGGACCGTCGGCGCATCGGCGCGGGAGCACTGAGAATCGCCGACGAGCAGGGCGCCCTCAGCATTCCCGCCCTGGCCCGCGAGCTCGGAGTCGCTCCCTCCGCGCTCTACCACCATGTGTCCGGTCGTGAAGAGATCATCTCGCTCATGAGGGAAGAGCTGGCCCTGGAGACCGGACCTGACGACTGGGACCCGTCACAGCCCTGGGAGCAGTCCCTGGAGGCGTGGGCCCGCTCCTATCGCACGGCCTTCGCGGCCCACCCCGGGGCGGTGCCACTGCTCGCCACTGCCCCGCTGGCCGAACCCTTCATGCACGCGATGTACGAGCGGGTCGCCGAACTCCTGCTGACCGCCGGCTTCGGCGCCGGCCAGGTCATGCCCCTGATCAACGCCCTGGAGAACTTCATCCTCGGCTCGGCCCTCGACCTCGTCGCCCCGCCGGTGATGGTCTCCGACGTGACCCGTGAGGCGGCCCCGCACCTCAGCGCCGCACTCGACGACACCCCCACCGACCACCGCCGGGCCGAGCTCGCCTTCGACACCGGTCTGCGGGCCCTGCTCACCGGCTTCCGGGCGCTGCTTCCCCGATGACCGGATCGTCCGGCGGCCCATGCCGCACCCGTCACCCGAGGAGCCCCTCATGACCGCCGCCTTCCACGTCCTGACCACCGGCTACGCCGACGAGCGGGTGGCCGGCACCGTCACCCTGCTCGTCGACGGCGGCACCGTCGCGATCGTCGATCCGGGCATGGTCGCGGACCGTCGGCTCATCCTGGACCCGCTCGCGCACCACGGGCTGAGCCCCGAGGACGTCACCGACGTGATCTTCAGCCATCACCACCCGGACCACACCCTGAACGCGGCTCTCTTCCCCGAGGCCCGCTTCCACGATCACATGGCGATCTACCGGAACGACGTCTGGGAGGACCGCGACGCCGACGGATACCGGCTGTCGCCGTCGATCACGCTCATGACGACCCCCGGCCACACCGCCGAGGACGTCAGCACCCTGGTCGGCGCCGCCGAGGGCCTGGTGGTCCTGACCCATCTGTGGTGGACCGCCGAGGGACCCGCCGACGACCCCTTCGCGCCCGATCGCGAGCAGCTGCGGGCGGCCAGGGAGAAGGTCCTGGCCCTCGGCCCTGCGCTGATCGTGCCGGGCCACGGGGCGCCCTTCACGCCGTCGCCGTCGACGCCTGTCTGACCGGGGGCAAGGGGCCCAGGCTCGGCCGCAGCGCCCCCGTCCTGCTCAGCCGCCTCGAGGCACTGGGCGCCCCGTCGGTTCCCGGCCTCTTCGACACCGACGTCGAGCGGATGACCGGTCGCCCGCGGCCCCGCCCCGGCCGCGCACCACGGGACGCTCGAAACACGCCCTAGGATGCCGTCGAAGACATCCGGCATCCGATCACTCCGCAGCCCGGCGACCGTCCGGCCGCCGTGGTCCGGCGGGTCGACTGACCGTTCTTCACCCTGAACGGTCACACGGCGGTGGGGGTGCCCATGGAGAGCTCACGCGTCTGGCGGCGCCCGACACTCGACGCCGTGGCCGCACGGGCCGGCGTGTCCACCGCCACGGTGTCGAACGCGCTCAACGGCACCGGACGGCTCTCCGAGACGACGAGGCAGCGCGTGCTGGCCACGGCACGCGAACTCGGCTACGCCCCGGCGAGCACGGCCCGTGCCCTGGCCCGCGGCAGCACCGGCGTACTCGGCCTGACCATGACCACCTACGGTGACCTCCCCGTCTCGTACACCGAGATCCCGTACTACGCCGCCCTGACGCTGAGTGCCATGGCGGCCGCGCACGAGCGCGGCTATCTGCTCCTGACCATGCCGAGCTCGATGTCACCGTGGATGTGGCTCAACACCCCGATGGACGGCGTCATCCACGTGGAACCGCGCGCCGACGACCCGGTCGGCGCCATCCTTCGCGAGCGCGGCATACCGATGGTCAGCGAAGGCCGGCCGCCGCGGCCGCATCCGTGCGACGCGTGGGTGGACTCCGACCACGAGTCCGGCCTCCGCCTCCTGCTCGACCACCTGGCGGAGTCCGGGGCCCGGCGGATCGGACTCTCCCTGCCCCGCCACGACGACGCGTACCCGCAGCTGGTCGCGCACGCCTATCGGCGCTGGTGCGACGAGCACCGCCGGCCCGCCCTCGTGGAGGAGTACGCGGCCCTGCCCGACTACTTCACGGCCGAACAGGGGGCTGTCGGCCGCCTCCTCGACCGTGATCCGCGACCGGACGCCGTCATCGGCGTGTACTCCGACTCCGGTCACAACATTCTCGCCGCCGCTCGCCGCCACGGTCTTCGGGTGCCGCGGGACCTGCTGGTGGCGTGCGTCAGCGAGGACCCGGAGTACGCGAGCACAGCACCGCCCGTCACCACCCTCGGACTTCGCCCGGACCGCGTGGGCACCGAAGCGGTCGACCTGCTGATCTCCGTCATCAACTCCCGCAGCGGTGTGGACCGACGGCGGCTCGTGCAACCGGTGCTGCTGCCCCGCCGGTCCACACGGCGCGCGGCGAACCGGGACCGGCACGACCGTCAGCAGCCGTAGATCGTCTTGTAGGCGGCTCGGGGAGGAACTGTCCGGCCGAGGAGCCGCCGCCGACGCCGCAGTTTGCCCTCGGACTCACCGGGGGCCTTGATCCACAGGAGCATCTCGGCGCCTCCCCCCAGCTGGGTGGGGGCGCCGATACGGCGGCCTGAGGGGTTTGCACCACCTGGGCGGGGGCGAGTCGGGGGGG
>NZ_JBMNDR010000047.1:0-72652 GCF_052543235.1 Streptomyces sp. SAS_272
GCCCCCACCCGCACAGGGGGCCGCCCGGCAGTCGCACGTCACGCCGTGTCAGTTTCACGCCACTGCACTTCCTCTCACGCCCGGCACCCCAGGCGACCGAACCTCCCGCACCGCGCGCCTCGCCCGTCCCGCGCATCCCGCACCGCGCGCCTCGCCCGTCCCGCACATCCGGCGCATCCCGCGTATCCCGCGCATCCCGCACGTCCTGAACGTCGCGCATCCCTCTCCCCACGCACCCCGTCTCCTCCCCATGGCTTTTCGCGAGGAAGGACCCCCACCGTGCGAAGAACCCGCATCCTCACGGCCGTACTGGCGCTCGCCGCCGGCCTCATCGCGGGCAGTCCGCCCGTACTGGCCGCGTCCGGCAGCCCGCAGACGACAGTGGCCGCCGAGTCGTACACCTGGAAGAACGCCCGGATCGACGGCGGCGGCTTCGTCCCCGGCATCGTCTTCAACCGCAAGGAGAAGAACCTCGCCTACGCGCGCACCGACATCGGCGGCGCGTACCGGTGGCAGGAGTCGAGCAAGACCTGGACGCCGTTGCTGGACTCGGTCGGCTGGGCCGACTGGGGACACACCGGCGTGGTGAGCCTGGCCTCCGACTCCGTCGACCCGAACAAGGTGTACGCGGCGGTCGGCACCTACACCAACAGCTGGGACCCGGGGAACGGGGCGGTGCTGCGGTCCGGTGACCAGGGCGCGAGCTGGCAGAAGACGGACCTGCCCTTCAAGCTGGGCGGGAACATGCCGGGCCGGGGCATGGGTGAGCGGCTCGCGGTCGACCCCAACCGCGACAGCGTGCTGTACCTGGGCGCGCCGAGCGGCAAGGGCCTGTGGCGATCGACGGACTCGGGCGTCACCTGGTCGCAGGTGGCGAACTTCCCCAACGTCGGCAACTACCAGCAGGATCCGACCGACACGAGCGGGTACGCGTCCGACAACCAGGGCATCGTGTGGGTCACCTTCGACGAGTCCACGGGCACGTCCGGCGCCGCCACGAAGACGATCTACGTCGGGGTGGCGGACAAGGACAACGCGGTGTACCGCTCGACGGACGCCGGCGCGACCTGGTCTCGGCTGGCCGGGCAGCCGACGGGATATCTGGCGCACAAGGGCGTGCTGGACGCCGTCAACGGCTATCTGTACCTGGCCTACAGCGACAAGGGTGGCCCCTATGACGGCGGCAAGGGCCGGCTGTGGCGCTATGCGACGGCCACCGGGACCTGGACGGACATCTCCCCGGTGGCGGAGGCCGACACCTACTACGGCTTCAGCGGGCTGACGGTCGACCGGCAGAAGCCGGGCACCGTCATGGCCACCGCCTACAGCGCCTGGTGGCCGGACACCCAGATCTTCCGTTCCACGAACAGCGGCGGGGCCTGGACGAAGGCCTGGGACTACACCTCGTACCCCAACCGCTCCAACCGTTTCACGATGGACGTCTCCTCGTCGCCGTGGCTGACGTGGGGCGCGAACCCCTCGCCGCCGGAGCAGTCGCCCAAACTCGGCTGGATGACCGAGGCGCTGGAGATCGACCCGTTCAACTCCAGTCGCATGATGTACGGGACGGGCGCGACGATCTACGGCACGGAGAACCTCGCCGACTGGGACAGCGGCGGGCAGTTCACCGTGCGGCCGATGGTGCAGGGGCTGGAGGAGACGGCGGTCAACGACCTCGCCTCTCCCCCGGCCGGCGCACCGCTGCTGAGCGCCCTCGGCGACATCGGCGGCTTCCGCCACACGGACCTGACCAAGGCGCCGTCGATGATGTTCACCTCCCCGAACTTCACGACGACGACGAGCCTGGACTACGCCGAGACGAAACCCGACACCGTGGTACGGGTCGGCGATCTCGACTCGGGTCCGCATGTGGCGTTCTCCACGGACAACGGGGCCAACTGGTTCGCGGGAACCGACCCTTCGGGCGTCAGCGGAGGCGGCACGGTCGCAGCATCCGCGGACGGCAGCCGGTTCGTGTGGAGTCCGGCGGGCGCGGGCGTGCAGTACACCGCCGGGTTCGGCACCTCGTGGTCAGCGTCCAGCGGCATCCCGGCCGGTGCGGTCGTCGAATCCGACCGCGTCGACGCCAGAACCTTCTACGGCTTCAAGTCCGGCAAGTTCTACGTGAGTTCGGACGGCGGAGCGACCTTCACCGCGTCCGCCGCGAGCGGTCTGCCCAGCGGCGACAGCGTGCGGTTCAAGGCGCTGCCCGGCGTCAAGGGCGACGTCTGGCTGGCCGGCGGGGCGAGCGACGGGGCGTACGGGTTGTGGCACTCCACCGACTCCGGAGCCACCTTCAGCAAGCTGTCGTCCGTGGAGCAGGCCGACACGATCGGATTCGGCAAGGCGGCCGCAGGGGCTTCGTACCAGACGCTCTACACCAGCGCGAAGATCGCCGGTGTCCGGGGCGTCTTCCGCTCGACGGACAGGGGTGTCACCTGGACCCGCATCAACGACGACGCCCACCAGTGGGGTTGGACGGGCGGGGCGATCACCGGTGACCCTCGGGTGTACGGGCGCGTGTACGTCTCGACGAACGGCCGGGGTGTGATCTACGGAGACACCTCCGACGCCGGCGGGGGCGGGGGCGGGGGCGGGGGCACGGACCCGACGCCCACCCCGACGGGCGGCTGCGCGGTGACGTACACGATCACCAACCAGTGGTCGGGCGGCTTCCAGGCGGACGTCAGGCTCACCAACACCGGCACGAGCGCCTGGTCCGGCTGGAGCCTCAACTGGACGTTCGCAGGCGGTCAGAGCGTCTCCCAGCTCTGGAACGCCGACTACACCCAGTCGGGTTCGACGGTGACGGCCAAGAACATCGGCTGGAACGGCAACGTGGCGGCCGGCTCGTCCGTCGCCTTCGGCTTCACGGGCAGTTGGTCGGGCACGAACGCCAGACCGACGGCGTTCAGACTCGGCGACCGGAGCTGCACGGTGGGGTGAGACCCGCGGCGCCAACCGGACCAACTCGTTCAGCACCATGGCCCCCTTTTCGCTCATACGATCGATCCCGCCTCCGTCCTGGGGGCGGGAGAACGGGGAGGGGAACCATGGGAGTGTCCAGACGTGCCCTGTTGGGGTACTCGAGTACGGCCGCGGCGGGCGCGGTGCTCACGTCCGCCGGGTCGGCCCGGGCCGAGGAGGCAGACGTGACCGACCGGACCGCCACGGCCCAGCAGGCCGGCGTCACCGAGCGGACCGCCGACGCCGACGACGACTGGGGCGGGGGCATCCAGTTCCGCGGCACCACCCCGCCGGGTCCGGAGGAGGGGTACATCAGCATGACGTTCAGCATCGACCAAATGCCCTCGCCCACGATGCAGAAGGTCACCGCCCTGGACGTCGCGGGAGCGATCAACGAGCTGCTCGCCTCGCGGGGCTGGCCCACCATCAAGTTCTACGGGGACGTGCCCAAGGCGCTGAACTGACCTGCCGCACCAACGTGACGAGGGGGCTCCGCCCCGACCGGGCGGAGCCCCCCCACCGCTCCGTCAGGGCGTGTACACCCGCGGCCTGGGCGCGGTGGCCATGCCGTCGCCGAGGAAGAAGCTCGGGTGCGGCGGCTGGTTGTAGGCGGTGTTCTGCCAGGCCAGGCCGGTGCGGTACATCGTGTCGTGCAGCAGGGTCGTGATCCGCGTGCCCGTCTCGTACGGCGTCGAGTAGATGCGCAGGGCCCTGTTGTCGCCGGTCGGCCACACGACCTCCTCGCGCCAGTCGCCGAGGATGTCCCCCGACAGCGACGGGGTCGCCTTGGTGCCGTTGTCGGAGTGGACGCCGGCGCCGGTCAGCAGCCGGGTGTCCGAGGTGGGCCCGTACTTGTCGATGTGGGTGCCGTCGAGGAGCTCGCGCACGGGGTCGGCGTCCCACCAGGACAGGAAGTTGACGGAGGACGGCTCCCGGCCCTTGGTCGCGCCCGCCTCGTCGCGGATCGAGCCGTCGGACGCCGACCAGACCTCGGCGCCGGCGTTGCCCGCCCAGATGTCGCCGGCGACTCCGCGGCCGTTGTCGCAGCAGGCCGCCAGCTTCCACTTCACGGCGCCGTTCGCCGGGTCGATGTACAGCTCGGCGGGCTGACCGGCCGACTCCGACACCTTGAAGTACTCCAGGCCCGGGTGCGAGGGGTCGAGGTCGCCGAGGTGCTGGGCGTCGCCGTGTCCGGTCTTCGTCGTCCACAGACCGCTGCCGTTGTCGTCGACCGCCATCGCGCCGTAGACGATCTCGTCCTTGCCGTCTCCGTCGACGTCCCCGACGGAGAGGCTGTGGGAGCCCTGGCCGTCGTAGCCCTTGCCGGTGTTGGACGAGGAGTTGGTGTCGAAGGTCCACCGGCGGGTGAAGGCGCCGCCGCGCCAGTCCCAGGCGGCGATCACCGTACGCGTGTAGTAACCGCGTGCCATGATCAGCGACGGGCGGGAACCGTCCAGGTAAGCGGTTCCGGCAAGGAAACGGTCGACGCGGTTTCCGTACGAGTCGCCCCAGGACGAGACCGTGCCGCGCGCGGGGACATAGTCGACGGACTGCATCGCCCGGCCGGTCCGGCCGTTGAACATGGTCAGGTACTCGGGGCCGGCCAGGACGTACCCGCTGGAATTGCGGTGGTCGGCGGAGGGGCTGCCGATCACCGTGCCGCCGCCGTCCACCGTGCCGTCGGCCGTCTTCACGGCGACCTCCGCCCGGCCGTCGCCGTCGTAGTCGTAGACCTGGAACTGCGTGTAATGGGCCCCGGAACGGATGTTGCGGCCCAGGTCGATCCGCCACAGTCGGGTCCCGTCGAGCGTGAGACCGTCGAGGAAAGTGTTTCCCGTGTAGCCCGACTGGGAGTTGTCCTTCGCGTTCGTCGGCTGCCACTTCAGGACGAAGTCCAGCGCGCCGTCGCCGTCCAGGTCGCCCACGGAGGCGTCGTTGGCCTCGTAGGTGTAGGCCACGCCGTCGGGGGTCGTGGGGGGGGGCGGCGGCGTGAGCGGAACGTCCTTGTAGCCGGTGCGCAACTGCACCGCATAGACGGAGTCGGGCTGCTCCACGCCGTCGACGATCGCCCGCACGGTGTAGTCGGCCTGCGCCGGGGCGCCGGAGTGGAAGTAGTTCGTGGAGCCCGTGACCGGCGTCGGGTTCACCTTCGTGCCGGCCCGGTACACGTTGAAGGAAACAGTGTCGGAATCGGTTCCGAGCCAGCGCCAGCTGACCAGGTTGCCGCTGTCCGTGTGCACGCTCACGACGCCCCGGTCGAGGGCCTCGACCTGGCGAGCGGTCGCGGCCGTCGGGGCCGCTCCCCCGCGCGCGTGCTCGAGTGCGGGGGACGCGCCGGCGCCGAGGGCGGCCGGTCCGGCGCCCAGCAGGACGGCGGCGCAGGCCAGCGCGGTGAGGACGGCCCTTCGTCTGCGGTGACTGCGCGGACGCGACCGCGGCGACTGCTCGGTCCGCGGTGGTCGCGACTGCCGAGGGGAGTGCAGGTGCGGGTGCGGCTGCTGCACGAGACGTACCTCCTGAGCGGGACGGGCGGGTTCCGCTCTTTCAGTCGCCGCCGCGGACAACCGAGTTGCCGGGTCGAGCGGCCGGCTTCAGACGTCCTGCGGGCCCGGGCGGCCCCCCTCCGGCAACCGGGCGGAAAGCGGCTTCCGGAACGCTTGCAGGGCGAACACGGGATCCGGGCGAGGCCGGTCCTGGTCGGGCAGGGCCGCGAGGCGGGCGGCGAACCCGTCGGCCAGCGGATGGCCGGGCGGCAGCGTGACGAACCAACCGCGTCGCAGGTCGGCGATGGCCCGGCGCGGGCTGCGGCCCTGCCCCCGGCCTGCGAAGCGGGCCTGCCCCGCGGGGACCAGGCCGGCCTCGACGGCGTACGACTCCACGAGCGCGGCGGCGTCCGAGGCCGGCCGGCGGGGGCGCGAGGCCAGGACGACATCGATGTCGCTGCCCACGTTGTGCGACGCGCCCTTGTCGACCGTGGTGACGTAGACCCCGCCCGGACGCAGCACCCGGGCGCACTCGGCGACGATCCGCCGTCCGTCCGCCGCGTCCTCCACGAGGTGCAGCAGCCAGACGCTGCTGACGGCGTCGAACCGCCCCGCGCCGAAGGGCAGCCGGCGGGCGTCGGCGAGGACCACCGCGCCCGGCAGCCGGGCGGCGGCATGGCCCGCCATGGCCGGGGCCCGGTCCACGCCCGTCACGCGCAGGCCGGCCCGTCCCTCGGCGAGCCGCCGGGTGACGATGCCGGTGCCGCACGCGACGTCCAGCAGGCTGCGCGCGCCGCCAGGCACCAGGCCGAGAACGGCGTCCGCCGCCGCGGCGGCCCGGGGCTCCCCGCCGCGCAGGGTGTCGTAGCGTTCGGCTTCCTCGTCGTAGTCCAGCACCGCGCCCGTCCCCCTCCCCCGCCGCGCGGGTCAGTGCGCCCCGTGCGCGGGGGCCGCGGCCTCCACGCGGCGGGCGAGTTCGACGTCCAGACCGGTGACGGCGCCACCCGCGCTGTGGGTGTGCACACTGAGCGACACGGTGTTGTAGCCGAGGGTGAGCTCGGAGTGGTGGTTGAGCTCTTCCTGGATCTGTGCGACATGGATGACCAGGGAGGTCGCGGCGAAGTGCGAGTCGAGCCGGTAGGCGCGGGTGAGGCGGCCGTCGACCAGGGACCAGCCGGGCAGCTCGCCCAGACGCTCCTCGATCTCGCTCCGCGACAGCGGTTCGGCCATGACCGGCTCCCTTCGTGGGTGTCGCTACCCGTCCAGCGTGCCACAGGAACGCCGGTACGGCGCTGGTCAGCAGGGCTGCGCGGTGCGTACGACCGTCCAGGGCGGCCGTCGTCCCCCCCGGGCCGGCTCCGCGCGCGCCGCCGGACACCGGCCGGGGCCGGACAGATGCCGTCGGACACCGGCCGGGACCGGACGGATGCCGTCGGACACCGGCCGGGACCGGACGGGCGCGTGACCTCCCGGAGAGTGAACTACGGTCGTGGGCATGACCGTTGTAGCGATCGGCACGGAATCCGCCCCCGCCGGCCCTGCCGGGCCCGCCGGGTCCGCCACCCCCACCGATGCCGGCGGCCGGGGCGTGGGCCCACTGCTGCGGGCCTGGCGGGAACAGCGGCGGATGAGTCAGCTGGAGCTGGCGCTGCGCGCCGATTCCTCGGCGCGGCACGTCAGCTTCGTCGAGACGGGTCGCTCGCGACCGAGCGAGGACATGGTGCTGCGGCTGGCCGAGCAGCTCGACGTGCCCGTGCGCGAGCGCAACGCCCTTCTCCTGGCCGCCGGATACGCGCCGCGGTTCCCGCAGACCCCGCTCGACGACCCGGCGCTCGACGCGCTGCGCTCGGGCCTGGAGCGGCTGCTCCAGGGCTACGAGCCGTATCCGGCGCTGGTCATGGACGCCCGCTACGACGTGGTGGCGGCCAACCGGGGCATCGCGATGCTGCTGGAGGGCGTCCCGGAATCCCTGCTGACGCAGCCGCTCAACGCGATGCGTCTCACCCTCCACCCGCAAGGTCTCGCACCGCGCATCCGCAATCTGCGTGAGTGGCGCGATCACCTGCTCGCACAGATGGAACGCCAGATCGCGCTGTACCGCTCGAAGCCGCTGCGGGAGCTGTACGAGGAGGTGGCCGCCTATCCGGTCGCGCACACCGAGCCGGCCGGCGAGCCGAGCGAGCCCGTGCCGTACTTCGCGCTGCCGATGCGGATCGAGCACGAGGGGCGGATCCTCTCCTTCATCTCCTCGGTCGCCACCTTCAACACCCCCATGGACGTGACGGTCGCCGAACTCGCCGTCGAGACGTTCCTGCCCGCCGACCCGGCGACGGCCAAGTACCTGCGCGACCTCACCGACTGACGCCCGATCAGCCGGTGTGGAACCGGGTGAATGCACCACTCCGCTATCCGTGAGATCACGGCCGGGACGTGACACACTGGCCCGCGTGCCTCGAACACGCAGGGGAGACGTGGGGTGAGTGAGAGACGGCCCGCGCCCACGGTGGGCCAGGTGGTGCTCGGCAGACGGCTGCAGGAACTGCGCGAGGCGGCCGGCCTCAGCCGCGACGAGGCCGCCCGTGCCCTGCGCGTCGCCCCGGCGACCGTACGGCGCATGGAGACGGCCGACGTCGCGCTGAAGGTGCCGTACGTGCAGGTCCTCCTGGAGGCGTACGGCGTCCCCCGGGACGAGGCGGAGGGGTTCGTCTCGCTCACCGAGGAGGCGAACCGGCCCGGCTGGTGGCAGCGCTACCACGACGTCCTGCCGGAGTGGTTCAGCCTGTATGTGAGCCTGGAGGGCGCCGCACGGCTGATCCGATCGTACGAGCCGCACTTCGTGCCCGGGCTGCTGCAGACCGAGGCCTACGCGACGGCGGTGCTCGAGGCGGGGACCGTCGGGCGCACGACGCCGGACTCCCTCGAACGGCATGTGGCCCTGCGCATGGCGCGCCAGCGGCTGCTGGAGAGCGCCGACCCGCCCCGTCTGTGGGTGGTGATGGACGAGACGGTGCTGCGCCGGCCGGTGAGCGTCGACGCCGCCGTGATGGCCGAACAGCTGGACAAGCTGATGGAGTTCGCCGAGCGGGACCGGGTCACTCTGCAGGTCTCCGAGTTCGCCGCGGGTCCGCACCCCGGGACGTCCGCCCCGTTCTCGCTGTTCCGCTTCGGCGAGCCCGAGCTGCCCGACATGGTCGTCACCGAGTATCTGACCGGCGCGCTCTACCTCGACGTCCGCAAGGAGGTCTCCGCCCACCTGGAGGTCCTCGACCACATGACGACGCACGCCGCGACCGCGGACCACACCAAGCAGATCCTGCGGGACGCCCGCGACAGCATCTGAACCCGGCCGGAGTCCCGCGCCCGAGAGCGCGCCGGGGCGGTCGGCGGCGGGATCCGGCCGGGGGCCGGGCGTCGCGACGGGTTCCGTGAAGGCCTCTCGTCGCACACCCGGCACGGCAGCACCGCTCGGGTAGCATCGGTGACGGGCAGTCAACGGACCCGCACGGGCGCTCGACGGTGATGTGCGAACAGGCGCTTCGGGGGAGGCGGACATGGTCAGGAAGTACGTCGTCTCCCCGGGCGGCGGCCGCGGCGCGCATCCCGACATCGGGTCCGCTCTGCGGGCCGCGGCCGCGCGCGGACGCGCCGCGCGGATCGAGATCGCGCCCGGCAGGTACGAGGAGCAGCTCACGGTCCGCGGCGAGGTCGAGCTGGTGGCGGCCGGCGAACCCGGCTCCGTGCTGGTGGGCCGGCCGCGGGGCACCGTGCTCACCGCCCTCGGGCGGGTCGTGGTCCGCGGCCTCGTGCTGACCGGCCGGGACGCCGACGCCGGAGTCGTCCACTGCGCGACCGGATTCCTCGCCCTCGACAGGGCCCAGGTGCGGGCGCACCACGGGGTGTGCGTGCATGTGGCGCCGGGCGCCTCCGCGACCCTGACGGACAGCGCGTTCCGGTTCGGCCGGACCGTGTTCGCCGGCGGCACCGGACTCATCGAGCGGTGCCGGTTCGCCGACGCGGCCGACAACGCGGTAGCGGCGGTCGAGAGCGCCCGGCTCACGGTCCGGAGCAGCCGGATCGACGGCGCCGGGATCCACGGGGTGCGCGTCAGCGACGCCTGGGCGCAGCTCACCGGGTGCGAGATCACCGGCACCGAGCGGACAGCGGTGATCGCGGACGCGCAGGCGGAGTTGACCGTCGAGGACTGCCGGATCGAGGGTGTGCACGGGGCTGCGCTCGAGTTCGTCGAGCAGTCCAGGGGCGCCGTCCTGGACACCCGGGTCGTCGACGCCGAGAACGGGATCGTGGTGGCGGGCGGCGCCGACCCGCAGGTGCGGGGCTGTGTCTTCACCGGGTGCCGCGACACGGGCATCCACGTCCAGGACGCGGGGCGTGGCGCCTTCGAGGACTGCGAGGTCGTCGACGCGGGCAACGTCGCGGTGCTGTCGACGCGCGGCGGCGCTCCGCGGGTGAGCGGCTGCCGCGTCTCGGGCGGCAATGTCGGCATCGCCGTCACCGAGCGCGCCCGGGGCCGGTTCACCGGCTGCCATGTGCAGGACCTGACCGGCGTGGGACTGCGGGTCTGGGACGAGAGCAAGGCCGTGTTCGAGGACGTCCGTGTCGAGCGCTGCCCGTTCGGCCTGGACGCCAAGGGCAACGGCGGCACCACGGCCGAGCTCACCGGCGTGGTCTTCGGTGACTTCGACATGATCGCCGTGGCCGCTGTCGGCCAGTCCCGGGTGACGCTCAGGGCGTCCACGGCCGAGCGCGGGCTGCTGGGCTTCGGCGCGGGCGAGGAGGCGCAACTGCACCTGTACGACTGCACCGTCACGGGGGTGGAGAGCGGTGGGGCCCTGGCGTTCGGTACGGCACGGCTCGTCGCCCGCAACCTCACGGTGACGGGTGCGCAGTCGTTCGGGCTGTGCGGGACGGGCTCCGCGTATCTGGACGTCGCCGGCAGCCGCTTCGAGGACTGTGCGGCCGCGGGCCTGCGCTGCGACGAGGAGTGCGGCGGCCGGCTGGTGGACTGTTCCGTGACCGGGACGTCGAGCACGGCGGTGCAGCACAACGGGCGCGTCCAGCTGGTCTCGCTGCGTACGACGCTGCCGGTCAGGGAGATCACCGAGCCCGCCCCGCCGCCGACGATCGTGAACAACTACCACGGCCCCGTGTTCGTGGAGGCGGTCCACAGTGCCCAGTTGGCGTGGGGCAACGCCAACGTCGTCCAGCAGCAGACGCATCAGAGCCGACCGGACGGCCGGAGCGGGCGACCCGAGCGGAGCGAGCGGTCCGATGACGCAGGCCCCGACGCCCATGGCGATCGGCCCCGACGCGCTCCGGCCTCCCCCGCCTCGCCCACCGACCCCACCGACCCCACCGACCCCACCGACCCGGACGGAGCCAGCCGGTGAACGACCCGAACGTACCGAACGACGCGAACGATGCGCAGCAGGTGAACCATTACGACGGCCCGGTGTTCAACAAGGGTGTCACGAACGCCCAGTTGGCCTGGAACAACGGAACGGTCACGCAGAACCAGCAGATCAACGACGGTTCGGTCGCGCCCGGTTACGAAGCACTCGCGGCGCTGGTGAACGATCTCCTCCGGCAGCTGCCCGGGGCGGGCCTCGCCGACCGCGATCGTACGGACGCCGCGACGGCGGCCGAGGAGGTCATCGCGGAGATCACCGGCTCGGACTCCCCCGAGCCCGGCCGCGTCCGCCGTGCGGTCACCACGCTCAAGGGGGCCCTGGCCCCCGTGGCGACCGGCCTGGCGGCGGGAACGGCGGTGGGAGCGCAGGAGTGGGCCCAGTCGGCGATCAGGGGTCTGACCGGCCTCGTCTGACCGGCCTCGTCCGAACGACGAGGCGGGCGGGCCCGCCCGGGCCGGGCGCGCGGACCGTCCGTCGGGGGCGGCCCGGCGTGCCCGGCGAGGGCGGCCGGTCAGGTGAGCTTGGCCGACAGCGTGATCGGGACGGCCTTCAGGGCCTGGCTGACGGGGCAGTTGACCTTGGCCTGCTCGGCGGCGGCGAGGAAGCCGTCCTCGTCGAGACCGGGCACCGTGCCCTCCACGGTCAGGTGGATGCCGGTGATGCCCTCGCCCGGCTGGAAGGTCACGTCGGCCGAGGTGACGAGCTTGGCGGGCGGCGTGCCCGCACCTGCCAGGGCGTGCGAGAAGGCCATGGAGAAGCAGCTGGAGTGGGCTGCCGCGATCAACTCCTCGGGGCTGGTCTTGCCGTTCGCCTCCTGGGTACGGGCGGCCCACGTCACGGGCTGCTGGTCGATGGCGCCGGAGGAGTCGAAGGTCACGACCCCGTTGCCCTCGAGCAGGTTGCCTTCCCAGACGGTGTGTGCGGAGCGCGTGGTGGCCACGTTTCTTCCTTTCGCATGGGGATCCCGGTGGACGGGATTGCGTGCCCCCATCCGATCACACTCCGCCTCACCGCACCCGGAACACCGGCCCTCGCGCCGTGAACGGCAGCCGTCGGCGAGGCGGCGCGCAGAGGTGCTCGCGCCGCACCGCAGGACGTCGCACCGGCCGTCGGCGATCACCGGGAGGTGCGCGCCGGGAGAGAGGCGAACTCCCCGACTGGTGAGGACATTCCGAGGCCGGGTGCCCCCGGGGAACACTGGCCGCACGACGCCGACGCCGACGCCGAGGCCGAGGCCGAGGAGGAGGTCGGGGAGGAGGGAGGGGACGCGGGAGGGGACGCGGGAGGGGTGACGGCGACGGCGGCCTGCGCCGCACGGCGAAGGTCCTCGGGGGAAGCGAGGGGTGCGGGAGTGGGCGGGACGGCGAACGGACCCGCACACAAGCCGTGGTCCCGCGCGCTGCCCGGCGCAGCCGTCTTCAGGCGGCGCGTTCCTCACGGGCCGGCTCCTCGCGTGCCGTCTCCAGCGGGACCTGGGGGCCGTCGGACTCGCGCAGCCAGCGGCGCAGGACGCGGTGCACGTGTTCCGCGCCGACGAGCTCAACGCCGTCCGCGGCCGGCGCGGACAGGGCCAGCGGCGACAGCAGGAACGGCCGGGCCTGGGCGCCGCCGAGGCCGCCGTGCGAGCCGATCTGCTCTTCGAAGGCGAGAACCTCGCCGTCGGCCGGGTCATGGCTGGAGTTGACCATGATGTCGGCGGTGTGCGGGAAGGTGTGGGTGCGGCGCACGGCGTCGGCCGCGCCGGGCCCGAACGCGGCCAGCGGACCGGGGGTCTCGTCGAGCCGGTCGAGAGGGATCTGCGCGCCGTGTGCGCCGAGGACGACTCCGCCGTGCTCCTCGCTGCGCACCAGCAGGAAGCCGACGCCGGGATGGTTGGCGAGGGTGGACAGCAGCGCGGGGTGACGGGCGTCGATCTCCTCCTTGCTCATCCGGTGCGGGACGTCCGGGAAGGAGATCAGGCCGAGGTTGCCGGAGGCCAGCACCACCGGCTCCGAGCCGCGGCCGGACGGCTCGCGGCCCCCGGCCGTCTTCTCCACGGGGCGGCGCAGCGCCGCACGGACGGCCGCGCGGGCCTCGGCTCCGCTGTGGGTGCGTTCCGCCCTGCGCGGCACGGGCAGTCCGCAGCCGGCCCGCACCAGGTCGGCGAGGGTGAGGCCGTAGCGGGTGCGAAACGTCTCGCCGGGGCTCTGGCCGTGGTCCGAGAGGACGACGATCCGGTAGGGGCGGGGAGCGTGCTCGGCGACGGTCTCGATCAGCGCGAGCGCCCGGTCGAGCCGGCCGAGGACCTGCTCGGTGTCCCGGCCGAGCGGCCCGGAGTGGTGCGCGACCTCGTCGTACGCCACCAGGTCGGCGTAGACGGCGCTGCGCCCGGCGAGCATGTCGCCCATCACCGCGGCCACCACGACGTCGCGTTCGACGACGGTCGCGAAGGCGCGGACGAAGGGGTAGAGGCCGCCACGGCCGACGCGCGGGCGGTCGCCGCGCAGCCGGGCGCGGGTGGACTGGCCGATCTCGCGGACGACCTCGGCGACGAACGACAGGGCGGTGCGCACGGCGTTGGCCGGGTCGCTGAAGTAGGCGAAGTAGCCGGCCCGCGAGCGGGTCTCGCGGCTGCGCCGGCCGGCGGCTATGGACAGCACGAGCGCCTGCTCGTCGGCGCCGCCGCCGAAGAGGTTGCCGCGGCTGGCGCCGTCGGCCGACAGCAGTCCGCCGTCACCGGTGCGTTCGACCGCGCGGCGCTGGAGTTCGGCGGCGCTGGTCGGACGGTTGCAGACCATCACCTCCCCGGTGTCCTTCTCGTACCAGCGGAAGGCGGGCACGTCGTGGTTGCTGCCGTGCAGGATGCCGAGCTGGCTGGCGCCGGTCTGGCTGGACCAGTCGGTGCGCCAGAGGGTGAGGCGGTGCGTGGCCCGCGGCGCGCTCCCCGGTGCACCCGGGCCGCCGTCGGCGGGCGCGTCGCCCAGCCACCGGGCTACGGTCGGCATCAGTCCCTTCCGCACGGCCGTGACCAGCACGTCGTGGCCCACGCCGTCGAGCTGGAGGAACACGGCGCCGTGGGTGGCGGGGCAGGCGGGGCCGCTCCTGCGCCGGCGGTCGGCGAGGCGGTACAGGCGCCGGCGGTAGGCGTCGTCGTCGCGTACGGCCAGGGCTGCGCCCGTCGCGGAGGCGACGGCGGACATCACGGCGGCGACGATGACGGCGGTCTCGGGGGCCGCCTCGCTCTGCCCGGAGGGGTTCAGCCGCAGGGCGAGGAGCAGCAGCGAGCCGTTGAGGAAGAACACCAGCAGGCCGAGGACCAGCGCCGGCACGAGCAGCAGGAGGCGGACCAGCAGCGGCCAGACCAGGGCGGACAGCACGCCGAAGACGCCCGCGCCGACGGCCGCGGTCATGGCGATGGTGGTGGCGCTGTCGCCGTCGGGCGACTGCAGCCGGAAGTCCGGCAGGATCCCCGCCAGCACGAGCATCGTCAGGGTGGAGACGGCCCACACCGCGACGCTCCGCCCGGCCTGACTGACGGCCCGCCGCCATCGCACCCCGCGCACCCCAGGCACCGCACGCACGCCCCGCACACCTCGCGTTCCGGCCCCGACGCCTGTGGGAGCCGTCCTCCACCCTGCCATACCGCGGCGAGGGGCACCCCGGGGACTATCGTCCGTCGTAGCCGGCCGTCGGCATGGACAGCCTGCGGTGCACCCGGGCCTTCATCTGCGCGTCGTAGGCGGGTTCGGCGCTTCCGACCGTCTCCACGCGCACCCCGCGCCGCGCGCACTCGGCCGTGAACTCCTCGACGGACGACAGCGCGCTCTCCAGCACCCGGCGGCTCGGCGCGACGAAGAGGTCGACGCCCGGCACCACCCCGTCCCACAGCACGCTGTGGTCGGCGCGCAGTCCGCGCACCAGCAGTTCCCGGCTGACGACGTGTCCGCGTTCCGCGGCCCAGCGCGCGCACATCGCGTGCTGGCTGCGGGAGTCCACCAGGAAGGGATCGGCGTCCAGTTCCTCGAGCGGCGTCAGACTCGCGATCGCGGTGACCCGCATGACCCGCAGCGGTCCCATGGCGTCCCCCTCACCTCCGGGTTCAGTCGCCGACCCTACTCCTGCCCGTAGGCTTCGGGGGAGTCGCGCGAAGGAGGCAAAGAGGTGCCGGTGGAGATCACGTGGTGGGGTCACGCGACCTGCACGGTCGAGGATTCGGACGTGCGTGTGCTCACCGACCCCTTGTTCGCACGTCGACTCGCGCATCTGCGCCGCCGTCGCGGCGCGCTGCCCCCGCCCGGGGCCTGGAACGCCGACGTCGCGCTCGTCTCCCACCTGCACGCCGACCATCTGCACGTGCCGTCGCTGGAGCGCCTCGCGCCGGGCACGCGCCTGCTGGTGCCCAGGGGCGCGCCGCGCGCCGTGCCCGGGCTGCGTCGGCTGCGGCATCTACGGCTGAGCGAGATGGAGCCGGGTGACGAGACGTCCGTGGGCGGCGTGCGGGTACGGGCGGTGCCCGCGCGGCACGACGGCCGGCGGCTGCCGGTCGGCAGACGCTCCTCCCCCGCCCTCGGGTACGTCGTCGAGGGCGAGGCACGGACGTACTTCGCCGGGGACACCGGCCTGTTCGAGGACATGGCCGGGGAGGTCGGGCCGGTCGACGTGGCGCTGCTGCCGGTGGGCGGCTGGGGGCCGCATCTCGGCGAGGGGCACCTGGACGCGGGGCGGGCGGCCGAGGCGCTGGCCCGGCTGGGACCGCGCAGCGCGGTGCCGGTGCACTACGGCACCTACTGGCCGATCGGCATGGACGCGGTGCGGCCCCACGAGTTCCACGCGCCCGGCGAGGAGTTCGTGCGGCTCGCGGCGGAGCGTGCGCCGGGCGTGGCCGTGCACCGGCTGGGGCACGGGGAGAGCGTGCGCCTGGAGGAGGCGCGGTGACCCTGTCGACCGCGGCGGTCACGACGGTCATACCGACCGAGGCCACGCAGCAGGCGCTCGGCTATCCGTCGCTGTTCCTGCTGGTGCTGATCGGCGCGCTGGTGCCGGTGGTGCCGACAGGGGCGCTGGTGAGTACGGCGGCCGTGGTCGCGTTCCACCAGAAGGCGCCGTTCTCCCTGCTCCTGGTGTTCGTGACGGCGTCGCTGGCCGCGTTCTGCGGGGATGCGGCCCTGTACTGGCTGGGGCGGCGCGGGATGCGGTCGAAGAACGGCTCGCGCTGGCTGGAGGCGATACGTTCGCGGGCGCCCGAGGAGCGGCTGGCGCAGGCGCAGGGCAAGCTCGCCGCTCACGGCACGACGGTGCTGGTGCTGTCCCGGCTGGTGCCGGCGGGACGCATCCCGGTGATGCTGGCCTGTCTGATGGCGAAGTGGCCGCTGCGCCGCTTCTCGCGCGGCAACTTTCCGGCCTGTCTCGCCTGGGCGGTGACGTACCAGCTGATCGGCATCCTCGGCGGCTCGCTGTTCCCCGAGCCGTGGGAGGGCGTGGTCGCCGCGATCGCCCTGACCGTGCTGGTCGGCGTGGCCCCGAGCCTGTGGCGCCGGATCAGGGGCGCCCGGACGGCCTGAGAGCCACGGCTGCGAGGCCCGGCCCCGGGAACCGGCCCGGCGACGCGAACCCGCCCGCCGGGCGGCCCGACTACTCCAGTACCCGCGAGCCTCCCACCGGCAGATCCCAGAGGTCGTCACGGTCCAGGCCCGCTTTCTGCCAGGCGGCGCGCACGCGCGTGAGGGGTTCGAGGACGGGCTCGGCGGAGAGCACGAACGTGCCCCAGTGCATGGGAGCCATGCGCCGTGCCCCGAGGTCGAGGGCGGCGCGGACCGCCTCCTCCGGGTCGCAGTGCACATCGCGGAGCCACCAGCGGGGGTTGTAGGCGCCGATCGGCAGCAGTGCCAGGTCGATGCCGGGGTGGCGTCGGCCGATACGGGAGAACCAGTGGCCGTAGCCGGTGTCCCCGGCGAAGTAGACGCGCCGGCCGTCGGGGGCGGTGAGCACCCAACCGCCCCAGAGGGAGTGGCAGGTGTCGGTGAGGCTGCGCTTGGACCAGTGGTGCGAGGGCACGAAGTCGAAGCGCACACCGGACAGTTCGGCCGCCTCCCACCAGTCCAGCTCGGTGACCCTGGTGAACCGGCGGCGCAGGAACCAGCGTCCGAGCCCGGCGGGCACGAACACCGGTGTGTCGCGCGGGAGCCGGCGCAGCGTGGGGGCGTCCAGGTGGTCGTAGTGGTTGTGGCTGATGACGACGGCGTCGACGCGCGGCAGCGCGCCCCAGGGGACTCCCACGGGGGTGATCCTGGCCGGGGTGCCGAGGATCCGGCGCGACCACACCGGGTCGGTCAGCACGGTCAGGCCGCCGATGCTCACCACCCAGCTGGCGTGCCCCGCCCAGCTGACGGCGAGAGTGCGAGCGTCCGCCCGAGGCAGCGGGGCGGGCGCGAAGGGCAGGCGGGGAATGTCGGCGAGGCCGTCCCTGCCGGGGCGCACGGCGCCTTCGCGGGCGAACCTGGCGATGGCCTTGAGACCGGGCAGCGGCGAGGTGAGCCGGTCGTGGAAGGTCCGCGGCCACACCCGGCGCTCGCCCGGCGGCCGGGGTTCGGCGAGCGGCGGGACCGCGGGCGCCGGCGCGAGGGGGGACGGGGACGGCGCGGCGCCGACGATCCCGCCGGTCACGGTGCTGGTGGTGGTCGACTCGGACTGCTGCGTCATCGAGGAGGCTCCCATCGCTGAGCTTCGTCACGGAGATCGTCGAAGACCGACCTCATGAGCGTCAACGCACGTTGCACATGGGGCAGTTCCCACGGTGTGGGCGAGCTGAGGCGTTCCGTGCGCCGGGCGTCCGCGCCATTGAGCAGCATGCCGGTGGAGAACCGGACGTGCAGGGCGCTGAGGTCGTCCCCGAAGCGGTGTCCGCCCGGCGCGGGCATGCCGAGCCGGGCGGAGAGGAAGTCCTCCAGTTCCTGGGCGTCGCCCACGCCGTGGGCGGACAGGGCGTCGCGCAGCGGGCCGAGGTCGGCGTAGAGGTGGCGGCCGGCCCGGGGCGGCAGGGCCAGGCCGCCCGCGGCGACCACGGCGGCGTGCATCTCCCGCGCCACGTGCGCGTGCAGACGGACGGCGACGGCCGCGCGCGCGGTGACCGGCTCCGGCTCGGTCAGGGCGTACGCGGCAGCGGCGGCGACCGGCGCGGCCACCCGGGCGTCGAGAGCCGTCAGCACGTCGAGCACGCGCGCGTGCAGGGCGTCACCGGCGGCCGAGGCGGGGAACCGGGCGACGGCCGCCGGCCAGCCGACGGGCAGCAGGGCCCCGGCCAGGTCGCTGACGACGGTGACCTCCCCGGGCAGCATCTCGGCGGGGCTGACCAGCACGGTGTCCTGCGGGGTGTGCAGGGTGTCGCGCCAGGTCTCGTCGCTGACCAGGTGCAGGCCCTCCCCCGCGGCGGCCTCCACGGCCTCGTGCAGCACTTCCGGTGGCACCACGGTGGCGGTCGGGTCGTCGGCGACGGACAGCACCAGCAGGCGCGGGTCGCCGCCCTCGGCGCGCACCCGCCGCACGGTTTCCAGCAGCGCGAAGGGGTCCGGGACGCCGCCGCACTCCGCCGGCGTCGCGACGTGGAACACAGGCCTGCCCAGCAGCCGGGCGTACGGCGCCCACCAGGCCGCACAGGGCCGCGGCACCAGGACGTCGCCGCCGAGGGCGGCGGTCAGCGCGAGCAGCAGGGCGGGGGCGCCTGGTCCGGCGACCACCCGTCCCGGCTCGGCGGGGCCGCCGCGCCGCGCCCAGTAGCCCTGGGCCGCGTCGAGGAGGGCGCGCCCGCCGCCGATCGGCTCGCTCTCGGCGCGGTCGGCGGCCCCGGCGAGCACCGAGGCCAGTTCGGGCAGCACCGGCAGGCCGTCCGGGGGGAGCGGCGGGCCGTAGCGGACGGGGCCGTGGTCCTCCGGTTCCGTCCGCCGCATGTGGTCCTCCGTGCAGTCCGTGCAGTCCGTGCAGTCCGTGCTTGGCGCCCTGCCTGATGCCGTGCGTCCGCCGCCGCCCGCGGCCCGCCGCCACCCGACGCTGTGCCGCCTGCCCGCCGCCGGACGTCGTCGTGGGCCGTGTGGGCCGTGTGGGTCTGTGGTGCGTGACGCGTTGTGCGGGGCCCGGCGCTCGTACGGGACGTGACGTCGCGTACGGGACGGTTCGTGCCCCCGTGATTCCTCATACCCGTTGAGGCCGCGCGTCATGACCGGTTTCGCGCGTCGCGCCGGTCACAGCGCGGGCCGACGGACCGGCGTACCGCCTCAGGCATCGCCGGCGCGGGCGCGGCGGCGCAGCCGGTGCACTGCGGCGCCGAGTGCGCCGGCGATCAGCAGGCCGCCGGCGGCAAGCGCGGGGACGGAGTCGGTGAAGGCGCCGCCCGCGCCGGCCTGTACCCCGTGGTCGACGGTCGCGGGCGGGCAGGCGGCGGGCGACGCGGGGACGCGGGGCTGCGCTTCGGGCCGGCCGCAGGGCGGTGCGGTGCGGCAGCCGGCGGGGTGCGGCTGCGCGGTGGTCAGGGGCTCCGGGCAGGCCCTGACGGTGGGGCAGGACGCTCCGGCGACCGGGCCGCACGGCTGGTCCGGGGTGCGCGCGACGTCGAGGGTCGCGCTCCACGGCTTCCCCGGTCCGCCGGGCGCGGCCGGGCAGGTTCCGTCGACGGTCCAGGCGGCGTCCGGTCCGACCGCGTCGGGGCTCACCTCGAGCTCGGCGGCCGGGGCGACGAGTGCGGTGCCCCGGTAGGCCGCGTCCGCCTGCGCGTCGCCGCCGGGGACCTTGGTCAGTTTGACGGCGCCGTCGGCGAAGGCCTGCGAGGTGGCCTCGAGGCTGTCGGGCGCGGCGACGCCGAGGGCGCCGCACGAGACGGACACGGTGACGCTGCCCCCCGGGGCGACGCTGCCGGGGCTGACCTCAGCCGACGGGTCGGCCGCCGCGGCCGGTCCGGCGGCGACCAGCACGGCACCGGCCACGGCGAGGGCGGAGATGAAGTGGGCGGTGCGACCCATGGGACGGCTCCTTCGGCCGGTGACAGCGGGGCGGGGCGTTCCTGCCCCACTGCCATCACAGCCCGAGGGGTCCCCGGCCGTGCGCGACCGGACGCCATTGGCGGGACGGCGGCCCCCAAGCGGGTGACACCGTCCCGCCCCCCGGCCGTTGCGGAAGCCGGTTTCTGAAGCGGTTCTGCGGCTGTCCCCGAGGGAGTTACAGCAGCGGTTTCCGCAGCTGTCTCCGAGGGTGTTACCGCAACCGTTTCCGCAGCGGTTTCTGCGACTGTCTCCGAGGGGGTTGCTACAGCGGTTTCCGCAGCGGTTTCCGCAGCCCTCTCCGAAGGGGTTGCTACAGCGGTTTCCGCAGCGGTTTCCGCAGCCCTCTCCGAAGGGGTTGCTACAGCGGTTTCGGCGGGGGTTACTCGGGCGGTTCCTGCAGCACCTGTTCCCGCAACCGGTCGCAGCAACGGCTGATCAGGCGGGAGACATGCATCTGCGAGATGCCCAACTGTTCCGCGATCCGGCTCTGCGTCATGTCCCGGAAGAACCTCATGTAGAGAATCGCCCGCTCGCGCTCGGGCAGGGCGGCGAGCCGGGGCCTGACCGCCTCTCGGTCGACGACGGTGGCAAGCGCCGGGTCCGCCGCGCCCAGCACGTCGCTCAGCGAGTACCCGCCCTCGCTGCCGGACAGTTCCGCGTCCAGGGACAGCGCGGAGAAGCTGTCGAGCGCCTCCAGACCGATGCGGACGTCCTCCTCGCTGAGCTGCGCGCGTTCGGCGATCTCGGCGACGGTGGGACGGCGTCCGGAAACGGTCTGGGAGAGGTCCTGGCCGGCGATGCGTACGCGGTTGCGCAGGTCCTGGACCCGGCGCGGCACGTGCAGGGTCCACATGTGGTCGCGGAAGTGCCGCTTGATCTCGCCGGTCACGGTGGGCACGGCGTAGCTCTCGAAGGCGTTCCCGCGCGCGGGGTCGTAGCGGTCCACGGCCTTGACCAGGCCGAGGGCGGCGACCTGGCGCAGGTCCTCGTGGTTCTCGCCGCGGTTGCGGAACCGTCCGGCGAGGCGGTCGGCCATGGGCAGCCAGGCCTCTACGATGCGGGCCCGCAGCGCGTCACGCCGGGGCCCCGCGGGCAGGGCGGCCAGTTCGCGGAAGGCGTCGGCGGTGTCGGGGGCGTCGTCGTGCGGATGGCGCTTGGTGTTCGCTCGGTTCGGCATGGGGTACAGCAACTCCCTTGGAAGTGCTCGGTATCGACCGGGTCACCGGGGAGCGACGGCAGCCCGACCGGGCCTGCCGGGGGCCGCGCGGCGCGGCGTTCCCACGGAGGTGCCTCCGGTCCGAAGCACTGATGCTGCGCCTGCCCGCGACGCCCGCCTCCAAACACCGCACGGACACCGTCCGGGCACCGCCCAGGTTTTCCCGCCGGAGTCCGGGTCACCCGTCACGCGTCGGACCCGGGCACGAGCCGTGTCCTGCCCCACGTTCCTGTCCACGCCCACCCCCACACCCGGTGGGCGTGGTTCTCCGGCCCCGGGAGGCCCCTTCCATGAGCGTCAGAGTCTCCGACCACGTCCTGCGACAGTTGCGCGCATGGGGGGTCGAGCATGTCTTCGGGTACCCCGGCAGCGGCCTGCGCGGCCTGCTCGCGGCGTGGGGGCGGGCCGGGGACGAGCCACGGTTCGTGCAGGCGCGGCACGAGGAGACGTCCGCGCTCCAGGCGGTCGGCTACGCCAAGTTCAGCGGCCGACTGGGGGTCTGCGCGGCGTCTTCGGGGCCGGGCGCGGTCCATCTCCTGAACGGTCTGTACGACGCGAAGCTCGACCGCGTCCCGGTCCTGGCGATCCTCGGCACGCCGGACCCGGTGACGGACGGGACCGCGGAGGCGACGGCGGACGGGATCGCGGAGGCGACAGCGAAGGGCGGCGCGCACCGGCGGGAGGTGGACCTGCACGCGCTGTTCGCGGACGTCGCCTCGGAGTTCATGGCCACGGTGACCGCACCCGAAAAGCTGCCGGTCGTCCTGGACCGGGCGATCCGCACGGCGTACGCCCGCCGCTGCCCGGCCGTGGTCGTCATCCCCGCGGACGTCCAGGATCTCGTGTACGCGCCTCCCGAGGACGAGTTCACGGTGGCGCCCGGCGCGGACCACGGCGTCCCGTCGGACCCGCCGCCGGACGCGCCGTCGGACGATTCCTTGCGGCAGGCCGCGGAGATCCTCAACTCCGGTGACAAGGTGGCCATCCTGGCCGGTCAGGGGGCTGCCGGCGCCCGCGCCGAGGTGGAGCGGATCGCCGAGCTGCTCGGCGCGGGAGTGGCGAAGGCGCTGCTCGGCAAGGACGTCCTGAGCGACGAACTCCCCTATGTGACGGGGGCGGTCGGCCCGTTGGGCACCCGGCCCTCCTACGAGCTGATGCGCGACTGCGACACGCTGCTGACCATCGGATCGTCCTTCCCGTACGCGCAGTACCTGCCGGATGCGGACAGGACGCGCGGCGTGCGGATCGACGTCGATCCGCGGAGGAACGAGACGCGTCACCCCTACGAGGTGAACCTGGTCGGCGACGCGAGGGAGACCCTGCGCCGGCTCATCCCGTTGATCCGGGGCGCGGAACGCGGCCGCGAGTGGTTCGACACCGTCTGCGCGAACGTCCGGCGCTGGGACGAGGTCTCCGAGCGCCGGGCCGGGCTGTCGGCCGATCCGATCAACCCCGAGTACGTGGCCCGGGTCCTGGACCCGCTGCTGCCGCCCGACGCAATGGTCTCCTGCGACTCGGGCTCGGTGACGACCTGGTACGCCCGCTGTCTCAGACTGCGGCCGGGCATGCGCGCGTCCCTCTCCGGCACGCTCGCGACGATGGGATGCGCGGTGCCGTATGCCATCGGCGCGAAGTTCGCCCATCCCAACCGGCCCGCGATCGCCCTGGTCGGCGACGGCGCCATGCAGATGAACGGGCTCGCGGAGCTGATCACCGCGGCCAGGTACCGCGACCGGTGGCAGGACCCGCGGCTTGTCGTCGCCGTCTGGAACAACCGCGACCTCAATCAGGGGACCTGGGAGAT
The DNA here is from genome assembly GCF_052543235.1 of Streptomyces sp. SAS_272. Lineage (NCBI taxonomy): Bacteria > Bacillati > Actinomycetota > Actinomycetes > Kitasatosporales > Streptomycetaceae > Streptomyces > Streptomyces sp. SAS_272. The sequence goes on from NZ_JBMNDR010000047.1 coordinate 22,908, forward strand.
GCGTGCCATGGAGGGCGCTCCGTCCTTCCTGCCCTCACAGGAACTGCCGGACGTGCCGTACGCGCAGTTCGCCCGCTCGCTGGGCCTGACCGCGCTGCGCGTGGAGCGGCCCGAGGACGTGGAGGAGGCATGGCGGGTGGCCCTGGAGGCGGACGGGCCCGCCCTCGTGGAGTTCCTGACCGACCCGGCCGTGCCTCCGCTCCCGCCGCACACCACCTGGGAGCGGCTGGAGGCCACGGCCGCGTCGATCCTCGCGGGCGACGCCGACCGGGGCGCGGTGATCCGGCAGGGCTTCAAGGCGAAGGTCCAGGAGTTCCTGCCGGGGCGGGAGCCTGGCGGGGACACCCCCGATTGACGAGGACCGGACGGACACACCGGACGCACGCACCCGCCACACCCGCCACACCCGCCACACCCGCCACACCGTGACCGCCGGCCGGAGGGCGCCGCTACACCGCCTGCGGGTGCATCAGCCGGCCGAGCAGATCGTCGAGGGTGACGATGCCGGTGAGCCGGCCGGCGTCGTCGCGGACGACGGCGAGCGAGGCGCGGCGCCGACGCAGTTGCTCGATGGCATGGCTGATCGTGTCCAGCTCCGTCAGTTCCGGCAGCGGACGGGCCAGGTCGCCGGCCGTGGCCGACCGTCCGCGGGCTCGGGCGATGAGCGCGTCGCGCGCGTGCACCGAGCCGACGACGCGGTCCCCGTCGCGCACCAGCAGACGGTTGCGGTCGTGCTCGGCGGCCAGGGCGAGGATCTCGTCCACGTCCGCCTCCGCCGGCACCGCGGTGATCTGCGCGGCGGGCACCTGGAGGTCGCTCACCGGATTGTGCGGCTCGGTGAGCGAGCTGGTGAGGAGCTCCGAATCCGTCACGCTGATGAGACCGAGCCGTTCCGACTCCTCGATGAGACGGGTGAGCTGTTCGCGGTTGTGGACGGCGGCCAGCTCGTCGCGTGGCGTCACGCGGCACAGGCGCACCAGCGCGTTGCTCACCTTGTTCAGCAGCCCGATGACCGGCCGTACGGCCTTCACCACGCCGCGGAAGGCCGGCGAGAGCAGCATCGCCGATCGCTCCGGGTGGGCGATGGCCCAGGACTTGGGGGCCATCTCGCCGACCACCATGTGCAGGAACACCACCACGATCATCGCCACGGCGAACGCGATCGCGTAGCTCAGGGAGGCCGGCAGGCCCAACGTGTGCAGCAGAGGGTCGAGTTCGTGCGAGATCGCGGGCTTGGAGACCGAGCCGAGGCCCAGGGTGCACACGGTGATGCCGAGCTGGGCGCCGGCGAGCATCAGCGACAGCTCGCGCATGCCGGCCAGCGCGGCCCCGGCCCCACGCTGCCCCTCGGCCGCGGCCTTCTCCACGCGGTGCCGTCTGGCGGCGACCAGCGCGAACTCGGCGGCGACGAAGAACCCGCTGCCGATCAGCAGCAGCACGGTGACGAAGAGCGCCATCGGGAAACTCATGCCTGCCCCTTCCCCTCGTCCGCACGCTCGTCCGCCTGCTCGTCCGGTCCCCCGTCCGATCCCCGGTCGAATCGCTCGTCGGATCGCTCGATCCGTACGCGCTCGGGCACGTGCCGGTTCAGCGTGTGCACGTCGATCACGGCGCGGCCGCCGTCCGGCAGTTCGACGGTGAGGCGGTCACCGATCGTCGGAAAGCGGCCCAGCCGGTCCACGATCAGACCGGAGACGGTGTCGTAGTCCTCCTCCTCGGGCAGTTCGACGCCGGTGGCGTCGGCCACCTCGTCGAGCCGGCGGCCCGCGTCCACCAGCCAGCCCTCCCCGTCGGCGAGGGCGAGTTCGGTGACCGTGTCGGACTCGTCGGCGATGTCGCCGACCAGCTCCTCGGCGATGTCCTCGTAGGTGACGATGCCCGCCACACCGCCGTGCTCGTCGAGGACGACCGCGAACTCGTCACCCTGCTCACGCATCTGTTCGACCGCGTTCGGGAGCGGCAGGGTGTCGGGCAGCAGAAGCGGACGGCGGGCGAGCGCGCCGGCAGTGGTGACGGTGAGGAGGGCGGCCGGCAGACGCGTCAACTCGCGCACGCCCAGCACGCCGGTGACGTCGTCCGGGTGGTCGCCGAGGACGGGGTAGTTGGAGTGCCCGTGCCTGCCGATCAGGTCGATCGCCTCGGCGGCGTCGGCGTCCTTGCGGACGAAGACGGCGTCGGCGCGCGGCACCATCACCTCGTCCAGGGTGCGCTCGGAGAAGTCCAGCGCGTGGTCGAGCAGCGCGGCCGTGTCCTTGGGCAGTTCGCCCTGCTCGTGGGACTCGCCGATGAGGTGGCCGAGCTCCTCCAGGGTGGCGCCGTGGTGCAGCTCCTCGACGGGCTCGATGCCGACCCCGCGCAGCAGCCTGTTCGCCGCGCCGTCGAAGACGCGTACCACCGGGCCGACGACCTTCAGGTACGCGATCGTGGAACCGGCGAGGGACTTCGCCAGCCGCTCGGGCACGGCGATCGCGAGGTTCTTCGGGGCCAGCTCGCCCAGCACCATCTGCACGACCGTCGCGCCGACGAAGGCGATCACGACGGAGACGGCGGAGACGGCGGCCTCGGGCAGGGCCAGGCCGGACAGCGCGGGCTCCAGGAGCGCGGAGACGGACGGTTCGGCGATGAAGCCGACGACCAGGCCCGTCACGGTGATGCCCAGTTGTGCGCCCGACAGCATGAAGGACAGCCGCTCCAGCACCGTCAGCGCGCGGGCGGCCTTCCTGTCCCCCGCCTGCGCCTCACGGGCGAGGGCGAGCCGGTCGGCGGAGACGTAGGCGAATTCCTGGGCGACGAAGTAACCGGTGCCGGCGGTCAGCACGAGCACCGCCAGCAGGCCCAGTACGGCGCTCATGACACTCACGGAGCATCAGCGCCCTGTGGTGCGCCGTGCGTGGACCGGGCGCGGCGGGATGGTCGGGGATCGTGCCCCGAGGGGTCCGTCGACGTGGCGGACAAGCGTTGCTCTCCTGAAGTAGCGGTGTGACTGGAGGAACGATTGTGAGCACGTCCGGGTTCCCGGCGCCCGACGAGGCGGCTCGTGCGGTCGTGTTCCGGCTGCGGCAGGACGCTGGGCGATGCTCGTACCGTCGTGCCCGGGGTGCGGCAGGACGCTAGGCGGAGCCCCGGACCGTGCCGACGGCCCTCAGCGTGCGCACCGCCGCGTCCTTGAGGGCGGGGTGTTCGCGCACCAGCCGGTGGGCTGCCCGCAACGGCTCACGGCGGAGCCAGTGCAGGGCGGCGCCCGGGCCGGACGTGCGCAGCGCTCCTTCGTGGACCATGAGGTCGCCTGTCTTGAAGGAGTTCTTGTAGGCGGCCTCGCCTCTGCCGAAGTCGACGAGACGGATGCCGGACGCGGCGGCGGCCTCGATCATGCGCAGGTAGAGAATCCGGCCGGGCGAGAAGGTGGCGACGCTACGGTCGTAGGAGGGGAACCAGCAGGAGAGGACCGTGCGGGAGCGCAGGCCGAAGTGGGCGGCGACGGGCCTGTCACCGGCGTAGAGCACCGAGAGGTCGCCGGAGCAGTGGGGTGAGTCCGAGTCGGCGAGCAGGGCGATGAGTCGGGCGATCCACGGCTGGGTGAAGGGGTCGCGGCGGCCGGTGCGCCGGTAGTGCGCGGACTTCCAGCCGACGAGGGTCCGCAGCGCCGCCGGGTTGCGTTCGCCGTGGACGAACCGCAGCGGGCCGAGGTGCCGGGCCAGCCGGCGCTCCTGGGCCTGGGTCGTCTTCAGCAGGCTCCGCGAGTGGGCGCGCAGATGGGTCTCGTATGCGGCGTATCCGTGGGCGAGGTCGACGACGGGAGACGCGAACCGGCCGGTCGCGTACGGCAGGAAGAGGTCCTGGCCGTTCTCGAGGTGGTTGAACTCCCAGGCGTTCAGGGAGCAGGCGCGCATGAGGTGGTGCGGGTCGAGGTGGATGTCGTCGGGGTGCAGGACGGCGCCCTGGCAGTCGGACACCCCCAGGCCGACCGCGCGGCCATGGCCCCATCGCCCCCGCTGATAGGGGAAGTAGCCGACCGCTTGCCGTCTGCGACGCAGCACCGCCACGCGGGCGTCGCGGCGTACCCGGCCGATGGCCTGAGTGAACTCGGCGCTCATGAAGGGGTTGGCGGGTGCGGCGGTCGTGGCGAGTCGGAGTTCGTTCCAGAGAGCGAGGTCGCCCGGCGTGAGGTCGCCTGCGTGCACGATGTCGATGCGTGGAGTGGTCATGGGGGTCCCTGGGTTCCTGGTTCGCGGCAAGAAGGTCGTCCGCCGGGCCCTCGCGAGGTGCGCGACAGGTCGGACCTGCGGGGGGTGGGCGGATCGGACCTGCGGAGGGATGGGGGGATCGGACCTGCGGGGTGATGGGGGGAGGTGTGCGGCGCGACCGTGTGCGGTGACGCGTCGCGTGCGTGCAGGCGGTGCCGGTCCGGCAGCGCTAGGGAGGGCCCCGCCGACCGGACGCGCCGGTGAGCAGCACCTCGGAGAGGCACCGTTCGTCGGCGGGACGGGCTCCGGGGAAGCGGCTCGGGTCCGCTGCCGCGGCCGCGGACGTCCGCGCCGACAGCAGGGCGCACAGGCGGCGGAAGAGGCTCCGCAGACCCGACTGGACCATGTCCGAGAGCGGGAACCGCGATCGTGCCACGGCTCGCAGCCCGCATACCGTGACCAGGGTCATCGCCAGATGGATCGCCATGCCCACACCTTCGTGGAGCGTCCCTCCGGCGGGGCCGGGGCCGGGGCCGGCGTCGGCGAAGAGGAACCAGCAGCAGGCCGCGACCTGCGCCGACACCATGGCGCCGAGGTCGGGCAGCAGGGCGCCGGACCCGGAGACGCGCGACCGCGGCAGGGCGCACGTGAAGAAGACCAGTGCCACCACCAGGCAGTCGGCGAACGAGACCGTGCGCGCGAAGACCAGGTGGTGGCCGGCGGCGGCCAGGGCCGTCGTGGTGGCGGCCAGGCCGACGGCCGACAGCGCTCCGGTACCGGCCACGCCATCGGCGTGCGGAAGGCCGCGGCAGGCGAGAGGGAGCGGGTGCACGGTCATGTCCCGTCCATGGTCGAGGAGACATGCGTGCCGGCGGTCCGGAACGGCGAAACCGACGGGTGCGAACGTTCGGGCGACCGGTCACGTCTGCGGGTGAACCGCAGGTCGGCGGTGGGCGGTGGCCGGTGCAGGTGCTCGAGGGCATCCCCCTCGCCCGGCACACCGGGCAGACCGGACCGGCCGTCCTGCGGACACCCGGCCCCGCAGACCCGGAGACGCGCGGACCCGCAGCCCCGCCGCCCAGAGCACGCAGCCCCGCAGCCCCGCCCCCCAGAGCACGCAGCCCCGCAGCCCCGCCGCCGACCGTCAGCCGTCCTGCCGCGTCGTCGCCCTGCCCTGATCGGCCGCCGCGTCCAGAAGGGGGCGCAGTTCTCGGGTCACGGTCTCCAAGGCGCGTACGTCCTGCTCGGCGCGGGCGATGAGGAGCGCGCCCTCCAGGGCGCTGATCATGAGGGTGGCGAGGGCGCCGGAGCGTTGTTCGGGCACGCCCATGTCCGTCAGCGCACGGGCCACCGGCTCCGTCCAGGCGGCGAACGCGGCGGCCGCGGCGTCCCGGCTGGACTCCGCGGTCCGGGCGCAGTCCACGGTGGCCGCCGCCACCGGGCAGCCTCCCCCGAAGCCGGCGGACGCGTACTCGTCCGTCCACTGCCGCACCATCTCGGCGAACAGGGCGCCGGGCGTCGGCTCGGGCAGCGCGGCGAGGAAGCGGGCGATCCGGTTGCCCGCGTAGCGGCCCGCCCAGCCCACCGCCTCGTTGACGAGCTGCTCCTTGCCGCCGGGAAAGTAGTGCTGGAGCGATCCGCGGGGCGCCCCCGCGTGGGCGGCGACCTCACGCATGCCGGTCGCGGCGACGCCGTCGCGCCGGATCAGCTGGGCGGCACTGAAGACCATCCGCTCGCGCGGTCCTCGCTCGGACACCGCCATCGCCGCCTCCCACGCCATGATCGGCACTCGCGTCGGCTCCCACCCTATGACCGGCGTCATAGAACCGGCTACTATGACCGCTGTCATAGTCAGCGGCGGCAGGGCGGCAGCAGCCGCACTCCGCGGCAGCGGTCGGCCGGCCGCCCGGCGGAAAGCGCGGTGCATCGTGGACGACGTCGGATCGGCCGGTCTCGCGGGCTTCATCGGCCTCGGGGTCATGGGGCAGCCCATGGCGCTCAACCTCGCGCGCGCCGGAACCCCTCTCGTGGTGTGGAACCGCACCCCGGGCCGGTGCGACCCCCTGCGCGCCGCGGGCGCCGAGGTCGCGACGGGCCCCGGCGAGGTCTTCGCCCGGGCCCGGGCCGTGATCCTCATGCTGGCGGACGAGGCCGCGGTCGACGCCGTGCTCGCACGCGGGACGGAAGACTTCGCCGCGCGCGTCACCGGGCGCACCGTCGTGCACATGGGCACGACCTCGGCCGAGTACTCGCACGGCCTGCAAGCCGACGTCCGGGCCGCGGGCGGCCGCTATGTCGAGGCCCCCGTCTCCGGCTCCCGCGTCCCTGCCGAGCGGGGCGAGCTGGTGGGGATGCTGGCGGGCGACGCGGACGCCGTTGCGGCCGTGCGGCCGCTGCTCGGCCCACTGTGCCGGGAGACCTTCGCCTGCGGGGCGGTGCCTGAGGCCCTGCTGATGAAGTTCTCGGTCAACCTGTTCCTGATCACTCTGGTCACCGGTCTCACGGAGGCGTTCCACTTCGCCGACCGGCACGGGCTCGACCGGCGTCTGCTCCGGGACGTCCTGGACGCGGGCCCGATGGCCAGCGCCGTCTCCCGGACGAAGGCGGCCAAGCTGCTGACCCGCGACTTCAGCGTCCAGGCCGCCGCGGCGGACGTCCTGAAGAACAACCGGCTGATCGCCGAGGCCGCCCGAAGGACCCGGCTGGCGTCACCGCTCCTCGACGTCTGCCACGCCCTGTTCGGCGAGGCCGTGGAGCAGGGGTACGGCGAGGAGGACATGGCGGCGGTGCTGCACGCGCTCGAGACCCGGACCGCCTCCGGCGTCGGAGCCGTCCACGGGGCGTGAGCCGGCCGGGGCCGCGGGCGAGAGGAGGAGCCGGCTCGCACGCGGACCGTGTCGGCCTCCCGTCCCCGGGTACGCGGTGGTCACCCGAGGAACAAAGGGTCACGCCGCAAGGACACGGAAAGGACGTGGGAAAACCATGCGCATCGCGTTTCTGACGGCGCCCGAGGGCGTCGAGCAGGTCGAGCTCACCGATCCCTGGCAGGCCGCTGTCGACGCGGGTCACGAGCCTGTCCTGGTGTCGACCGAGCCCGGCAAGGTCCAGGCGTTCAACCATCTCGACAAGGCGGACACGTTCGGCGTGGACGAGGTCGTCGGCGAGGCGTCCGCGGACTCCTTCGACGGGCTGGTCCTGCCCGGCGGCGTCGCGAATCCCGACGTCCTGCGCTCCGACGACAAGGCCGTGGCGTTCGTCAAGGACTTCTTCGACCAGGGCCGGCCGGTCGCCGCGATCTGCCACGCACCGTGGACCCTCGTCGAGGCGGACGTCGTGCGGGGCCGTGTGCTCACCTCGTGGCCGAGCCTGCGGACGGACATCCGCAACGCGGGCGGCACCTGGGTGGACGAGCAGGTGAAGATCTGCGACCACGGACCCGGAAAGCTGGTCACCAGCCGCAAGCCGGACGACCTCGAGGCGTTCTGCGAGACGTACCTGCGCGTCTTCGCGCAGGAGGCGGCCTGAGCAAGCAAGCGACGCCCAGAGCCGGACAGCAGCGGGACGCCCACGCCCCGGACCTGCACACCGGGTCCGGGGCGGGTTCCGCTCCCGATGAGGATTCCGGCCCCGACGCGGATGCCGCCCCGAGGCGGGTGCCGGCCCCGGTGCGGGCTCAGGTCCCGCCGGGGCCGCCCCTCTGGCCCGGTCCCCTCGAACCCGATCCCCTCGTGCCGGGGCTGCTCGTGCCCGGGCCCCATTTGCCGACGGGTGTGGTCGCGGGGTCGGGCTCCCCGGTGGCCCTGATCCCGGCCGGGGTCTGACGGGCGCCGCCGTTCGGACCGGTGCCGCGTTCCCGGGCCCCGTCGCGGGTGCGTCCCGGGGAGACGAACCGGCGCGGGTTGCGGCGCAGATACTCCCCCTCCAGCTGGGCCATGCGGTCGTTGTGGGCGCGCAGGGCGTCGTTCGAGCCGTGCAGCAGGGTGTCGTGGCGCGTGCGGTGGATCGTCTCCAGCTCTTTCATCAGCTGCTGGTCGTCCAGCCGGTCCGGGTCGACTCCGGTCATCGTGGTGCCCCGCTCGTCGTGTTCGTCCATGCGGTCCGGGTACCCGCCCGGGAGCGGTGTCAGCACTCCTTCGCGGTGGGACCCGGGAGAGAACCGGGGAGCTCGTGTCTCTGCCTCCACTGTACGAACATTCCGGCCCCCGGGCCTCCGTGCACGTCGACGCCCGGCCGCACGGGGAACGCCCCGGCGCGAGGGCGTCCCTGCACCAATGTCCCGGAGGGCCGGCCTGTGCGCTTACGCCCCCGCGGGGACGGCGTGGACCACCGGGCGCGGACTACCGGGCGCGGACTACCGGGCGCGGACTACCGGGCGCGGACTACCGGGCGCGGACTACCGGGCGCGGACTACCGGGCGCGCTCCACTCGCCGTTCGTCCCATACCGGCTCCGCGGTCTCCCGGACGCGGCCGTCGCTGCCGAAGACCAGGTACCGGTCGAAGGAGCGGGCGAACCACCGGTCGTGGGTGACGGAGAGGACCGTCCCCTCGAAGGCCTCCAGGCCCTCCTGGAGCGCCTCCGCGGACTCCAGGTCGAGGTTGTCCGTCGGCTCGTCGAGGAGCAGGGCCGTGACGCCCTGCAGTTCGAGCAGCAGGATCTGGAAGCGGGCCTGCTGCCCGCCGGAGAGCCTGTCGAATGCCTGTTCGGCCTGCTGGGTGAGCTCGTAGCGCCGCAGCCGGGACATGGCCGCACCCCGGTCCTGGGAGTGTTCGCTCCACAGGATGTCCAGGAGGGTGCGGCCCAGCAGCTCGGGATGGGCGTGCGTCTGGGCGAAGTGCCCGGGCACCACCCGCGCGCCGAGCTTCCACTCCCCCGTGTGCGCCACGGCGTCACCGGCGAGCAGTCGCAGGAAGTGCGACTTGCCCGAGCCGTTGGAGCCGAGGACGGCGACCCGCTCGCCGTAGAACACCTCCAGGTCGAAGGGTTTCATCAGGCCGGTGAGCTCGAGCCCCTTGCAGGTGACGGCCCGCACGCCGGTGCGGCCGCCCTTGAGGCGCATCGTGATGTCCTGCTCGCGCGGCGGCTCGGGCGGCGGTCCCGCCTCCTCGAACTTGCGCAGCCGGGTCTGTGCCGCCTGGTAGCGGGACGCCAACTCATGGCTGATGGAGGCGGCCTGACGGAGGTTCAGCACCAGCTTCTTCAGCTGGGCGTGCTTCTCGTCCCACCGGCGGCGCAGTTCCTCGAAACGGGCGAAGCGTTCGCGGCGGGCTTCGTGGTACGTGGTGAAGCCGGCGCCGTGCACCCAGGCGTCGGCGCCGGCCGGCCCCGGCTCGACGGAGACGATCTTCTCGGCGGCGCGGGAGAGGAGTTCGCGGTCGTGGGAGACGAAGAGAACCGTCTTGCGGGTCTCCTTCAGCCGCTCCTCCAGCCACCGCTTGCCGGGCACGTCCAGGTAGTTGTCGGGCTCGTCGAGCAGCAGCACCTCGTCGCCGCCGCGCAGCAGCGCCTCCAGCACGAGCCGCTTCTGCTCGCCGCCGGAGAGCGTCCGCACGAGACGGAACTGCGCCTTGTCGTAGGGGATGCCGAGCGCGGCCGTGGTGCACATGTCCCACAGCGTCTCGGCCTCGTACCCGCGCACCTCGGCCCAGTCGGAGAGGGCCTGGGCGTACTGGAGCTGAGCGGCCTCGTCGTCGACGGTCATGATCGCGTGCTCGGCCCTGTCGACGGCGCCCGCCACCTCGCGGATGCGGGGCGGGGCGACGGACACCAGCAGGTCGCGCACGGTCGTCTCGTCCCGGACGGAGCCCACGAACTGGCGCATGACGCCCAGACCGCCCGAGACGGTGACCGTGCCGCCGTGCGGTTTCAGCTCACCCGAGATCAGCCGCAGCAGCGTCGTCTTGCCGGCGCCGTTGGGGCCGACCAGGGCCACCACGGCCCCTTCACCCACCCGGAAGGACACGTCGCCGAGCAACGCCCTCCCGTCGGGGAGGTAGTACTCGAGGTGCGCGGCTTCCAGGTGTCCCATGGTGAGGCATTCTGCGGGCCGTCCCCGACCCGCGGCAAACCGAATACCCGCACCCCGCACGGCGTCCGCATGGTGAAACGATCTGTCTCAACATGCGAGCAGCAGCGTACGGTGGTGACGCCGGGCACCCGGTTCGCCGAGCAGTCGAGAAGGGGTACAGCCATGCCGAAAGCGCAGGAGACCGCCGTCTACACGCACGGACACCACGAGTCGGTGCTGCGGTCGCACACCTGGCGGACCGCGGCCAACTCCGCCGCCTACCTGCTCGGCTCGCTGAAGCCGCACATGAGGATCCTCGACATCGGCTGCGGCCCGGGCACCATCACCGCCGACCTGGCCGCCCTGGTCCCCGACGGACACGTCACCGGCGTCGACCACGCGCCCGGCGTCCTGGAGCAGGCCCGCGCCGCGGCGGCCGGGCGGGGCCTCGGCAACGTGGACTTCGCGACAGCCGACGTGCACGCACTGGCCTACCCGGGCGGCACGTTCTGCGTCGTCCACGCCCACCAGGTGCTCCAGCACGTCGGCGACCCCGTGCAGGCCCTGCGCGAGATGCTGCGGGTGACCAGGCCGGGCGGCTACGTCGCGGTCCGCGACTCGGACTACGCGGCGATGACCTGGTATCCCGCCTCGCCCGGCATGGACGACTGGCTGGACCTGTACCACCGGGTGGCCCGGGCCAACGGCGGCGAACCGGACGCCGGTCGCCGGCTGAAGTCCTGGGCGCTGGCGGCCGGGTTCACCGACGTCACGGCCACCTCGGCCACCTGGACCTTCAGCACGCCCGAGGAACGGGCCTGGTGGAGCGGTCTGTGGGCCGACCGCACGGTCGCCTCGGCGTACGCGGAGCGCGCCACGGGCGGCGGGCACGCCACGGCGGAACAGCTGGCGGCCGTGTCACAGGCCTGGCGGGAGTGGGGGCTGCGGGAGGACGGCTGGTTCAGCGTGCTGCACGGGGAGATCCTCTGCCGCAAGGCCGCCTGAACCTCCGGCCCCTCATCCCGGGGAGCAGCGGTCGCCGACCCTCATTCCCGGGGAAGACAGCGGTCGCCGACCCTCATTCCCGGGGAAGACAGCGGTCGCCGATCCTCATTCCCGCGGTAGCAGCGGTCCCAGCGGCCCGAGGTCCAGATTGAGGTCCTCGGGCCGCAGTCCGTAGCGCTCGCGCAGTTCGGTCATGCGCTCGTCGAGCAGCATCAGCGTGAGCCCGATGCGCTCCTCCTGCTCCTCGCTCAGATCGCCCGTGTCGAAGCGGCGCACCGCCTGCCGTTCCATCAGCTGGCGCAGCAGCTCCACGACGGTCAGGACGAGCTTGACCAGGTCGCGCTCGACGGTGTCGGGCTCGAGGTCCACGCGGTGGCGACGGTCCGTCACAGCAGATCCCCCCAGGGCGACGGCACGTTCTCGTTCACCGAGCTGATCAGCGCGTTGAGGTCGATGCGGACGAGATCGACGTCCGCGATGCGCAGGGTGATGTCGCCCGTGATGACGACCCCGCCGGCCAGCAGCCGGTCGAGCAGATCCACCAGGGCGACCTCGCGGCGCTCCACGACGGTCATGCGTCCTCCCCCGGCCCGCCGGTCCCGACGCCCTCCGTCATGTCCACGAAGGAGTAGGCCGCCCACGGCCCGGTGAGTTCCACCCGTATGCCGGGCTCCTCGTCCTTCGTGCGGTCCACGATCTCCACGAACTCCTCGGACTGTGCGCGCGGCACCAGATAGGCGGCGTTCAGCACGTTCTGCCCGGAGGCCTCGGAGAGCGCGGAGTTCTGCGGCGGGTGGAGCCGGGCGTCCTCGGCGCGCGCGGACAGCGTCGTGTGCAGCCGCGCGGCGAACTCCTCGGCGCGCTGCCAGGTGTCCTCCTGGGCCCGGGCCCGGGTACGCCGCTGCCTGAGGTAGTCACGGCCGGAGACGGGCTTCGCCGCCGACTCGGGCTCCCGCGCCCCGGGCTCCACGTACACCTTCACGCCCCACTCGACCCGCCCGTCGAGCCGGTCGAGGGTACGCAGGAAGTCCTGCTCGTGCTCCTCCATCATCACGCGGACCGCGCTGTCGTCCCGGAAGACGGTGGCCAGCCGCAGCGGCAGGGGCGTGGTGACGGCCGTCAGGGCGTCGATGACCTGCTGGTGGGCCCTGGCGGTCTCCGTGAGCCAGTCCAGATCCTCGAGCCGGCGGTGGAGCGGCTCCTCCGCGAAGTCGCGCTCGGGGACATGGCTCACCACGGCGATCAGGCCGTGGTGAGCCAGCAGCCGGGGCGGATCCCCCGCCACGCCCGACAGGGCGGTCTGCAGGGGCGCGCCGAGCGGGCGGCAGACGGCGTACACGTAGCGCAGTCCGATCACGAGGACTCCTTCCGGGCGTTCCCACGGGCCTCACGCGGAGCGTCCCGCCGCGGTCTCTGCCGGGGACGGGCCGGCTCCAGCTCCTCCAGCTCCTCCGGGTCAGCCAGCTCCTCCAGCCGGGCCAGCCGCTCGCGCAGCTCGGCGTTCTCCCGCGCGAGCTCCTTGCGGCGGGCGCCGGAGGACAGCGCCGGGTCGTCCTCCCACCAGTCGATCCCCATCTCCTTGGCCTTGTCGACGGAGGCGACGATGAGCCGCAGCTTGATGGTGAGCAGTTCGATGTCGAGCAGGTTGATCCGGATGTCGCCCGCGATCACGATGCCCTTGTCCAGGACACGCTCGAGGATGTCGGCCAGGTTGGCTCCGCCGCCCTGGCCGTACGGCTCCGGCATCCGGCTCGCCATGGTCATCGACGACTCCTGCGCTTGTCGTCCACGTCCTCGTCCTCGGGCTCCTCCTCGTCGTACTCCTCGTACTCGTCCTCGGCCTCGGCGTCCGCCGGCTCGCCGCCCTCTTCGGCTTCGGGCTGCTCCTCGTCGTCGTACGCCTCGTCCTCGGCCTCGTCGGCGTCCTCGTACTCGTCCTCGGCGTACGGGGCGTCCTCGTCGTCCTCCTCATCGTCCTCCAGGCGGCCGTCCTCGGCATCCCGCGGCTCGTCGTCGTCGACGTCGCCGTCGCCTGCCCGGGCCTCGGCGTCCTCGTTCTCGTCGTCGCCGCGGTTCTCCTGCTCCTCCTCCTCGGCCATCGCGTCCTCGTGGGAGGTGACGACCTCGCCGTCGCGGATCTCGCCGCGCCAGCTGTCCTGCGCCTCTCCCTTGATGGTGATGAAGCGGGCGAAGTTCTTCAGGTCGAGACGGGCACGGCGGCCCTGGGCGCGCCAGATGTTGCCGGTCTTCTCGAACAGGCCCGTGGGGTAGTACTCGATGACCAGCAGGATGCGGGTCAGGTTCTCGGCGAGCTCGTGGAAGGAGACGACGCCCTTCGTGGTGCCCTTGGCGCCCTCCGACGTCCAGACGATCCGGTCGTCCGGCACCTGTTCGGTGGTCTTCGCCTTCCAGCTGCGGTTGGACCAGAAGACCTTCGCCTGCCAGTCGCTCGTGGTGTCGTCGGCGCGGTTCGCGCTTTTGACGCCCTTGGCGAAGGTGCTGAAGTCCTGGTACTGCGTCCACTGGTCGTAGGCGGTGCGCAGGGAGACGCCGACGTCGATCGTCTCCATGATCACGGTCGGCTTCTTGCCCGCGCTCTTCTTGCCCTTGCCGCCCTTGCCGCCGCCGAGGTTCTTCAGGGCGCCGGTCACCTTGTCCTTGGCCCGCGAGGCCCCGAGCTCCAGTGCGGAGCGCACCGGCCCCTTGCCCTCGGCGATCTTCCGGCCGCCGTCGAGGGCGAGCTTGGCGAAGCCCGGGCTGTTGCCCTCGGCGATGTCGTTGAGCTTGGACGTGGTGTCGCCGAGCTTGTGGCCGACGCCGGTCAGCAGGCGCGTGGCCTGGGCGGCGAGGTACTCCTGCACCTCTTCCTTGAGCCGGTCGGCGGCCTCGCTGTGAGCGATGCCGGAGAGCGGGCTGCCGTTGCCGCCGGCCGCCTTGCCCGCCGCGCCGGAAGCCGCGGAGGTCGCGGACTTGGCGGATCCGAGAGTCTCGGTCATCGGTCGCCGCCTCCCTTCGGCCGCCGGGACCGGGACGTGGCGCCCGAGGCGGTCTTCGCTGCGGTCCTCGTGCCCGTCTTCCCGGCCGACGCGGTCTTCTTCGCGGCCGGCGTGCGGGCCGAGGCCTTCCTGGCGGGCGCCTTCTTCGCGGGCGCCTTCTTCGCCGACTTCTTGGCCGGCGCCTTCTTCGCCGCGGTCCTCCTCGGCGGCGCCTCCTCCTCTTCGTCCTGTTCGTCGTCGGCGTCGTCGGCGTCGTCGGCGCTGTCCTGGGCGCCCTCGTCCTCCTGGTCGTCCTCAGGCTCGTCCTGGTCGTCCCGAGGCTCGTCGTACTCCTCGTCCGCCTCGTCGTCAGCGTCGCCGTCCGTGTCCTTGCCCGGCACGACGCCCTCGAGCTGGTCGCGCACCTCGGCGGTGCGGCCGTGCAGACGGTCTGCCAGAGCCTCCATCTGCCGCTCGACCATCGCCCCGGAGGCCGCCTTGCCGACGCCGCGCAGGTCGGTGCGGAGCTGGTCGCCGATCTCCTTGAACTGCGGGTTGTCCCGCAGCTGCTGGGAGACCAGGTCGGCGATGCCCTTGGGCGTGAGGTTCAGCTTCTTGCCCGCGACCAGCGAGCCCACGGCCAGAGCGAGTTTCAGCTTCCTGGTACGTCCGAGGAGGTACCCGGCCCCTACCGCGAGGCCCAATCCCGTTCGGTTCATCCTGCCCACCCGTCGTCCGTTCCCGCGCTTCTGCGCGTCGCGATCTCCATCCGGTCGAGGAGTTCGTCCTCCTGCCGGTCGAACTCCTCCTCCGTGATCTCACCGGCGTCCAACTGCTCCTCCAGCCGGGCGAGTTCAGCCCGAACGGTGCTCGGGTCGTAGTAGATCCGCTCAGCCTCCTTCAGCACCTGGCCGATCACCCAGCCGCTGCCGCGGACCGGCGCGAACGGGAGAAGAAGCACCTCTGAGATGAGTCCCATGACACGCCTACTCCCCGGTGGCGCCCGCCGGTTCGGGTTCGGCCGGACCGGGCTCCACGAAGCTGTACGGCGGCAGCGGCCCGTTGACCCGCACCTCGAGATGCGGGCGGCCCTTGCGGAGCTCCTCCGCGGCCTCCAGGAACCCGGCCGCCGAGTCGCGATCCACCAGGAAGGACAGGTTGACCAGCCAGCCCGTGGACTCGGGGCCCACGCTGACGTGCGCGGCGAGCGGCTCGAGGTGCTGCCGCACGTCCGCCGCGTCCTCGGCCTCCTTGGCCTTGACCGCGGCGGCCACCATCTCGCCGAGCTGCAGACGCTGCTCGTAACTGCCGCCGCCCGACTGACGGTTGGCCTCGGCCAGACCGCGCAGTTCGGGGCTCTCGGCCATCACCTGGTGCAGCACGGCCTCTTCGACGTGCGAGGCCTTGACGTTGTACTCCACCCGGCCCTCGAGGACGTCCAGACGCTCCTTGTAGTGCCCGGCGCGCTCGGCGAGGACTCCGGTGACGGAGCTGTCGTCGGGTGCGACGCTGCCGAACCGCATGGGCAGCACACAGCCGCCGGCGCCCGCCTCGGCGAGCACGGTCTGGTGGGCGAGCAGCTCCCTGCGCTTGGGCCGCAGCCCCTCGGGGGCGTCGCTGACGATCGCCGCCAGCTCGCCCTCGGTCAGGACGCGCACCGGCAGCGGCGGCTCGCCGACACCGGCCAGGCCGTCGGGGAGGGCGGGGTGCGACCGCGCGATGATGCCGTAGACGTACGTACTCACTCCTGCTCCTCCTTCCGGCGCGCGGAGGTGCTCTTACGGGCCCGGGGCCTGGCCTCGCGCTCACCCTCCCCGGAGGAGTCATCGCCACGGGCCTGCTTGAACGCGTCGGAGATGGTCTCCGCCGCGCCCGACAGCGCTCCCTTGGACTTGCCGCGGGCGCCGGACTCGGTCATCTCGCCGACCAGGTCGGGCAGGCCGGGGTCCTTGCGCGGCCCTGCCTCCAGGTCGAGCCGGTTGCAGGCCTCGGCGAAGCGCAGATACGTGTCGACGCTGGCCACCACGACCCTGACGTCGATCTTGAGGATCTCGATGCCGACCAGGGACACCCGCACGAACGCGTCGATGACGAGACCCCTGTCGAGGACGAGCTCCAGCACGTCGTAGAGGCCGCTGGAGCCGCCTCCCCCGCCGGTCTGTTGTGCCGGGACAACGGTCATGTCTACCGCGCCTCCTTGTCTTGAAGTTCTTGAAGTGGATGGTCGGGCACTTGAAACGGACGGTCGGACGGCAGTACGGGCCGGCGGCCTAGCGGCCGCCCTGCCGATGTGCGTCGGCCCGCCCGCGCTCGTAGCGGCGGACACGCCGGTAGCCGGTCAGCTGACCGCCGGAATCGAGGTCGACCTGATAGCTCGCCATCAGGCTCATCGTGTCCGGCACCCGGGCCAGCTCCATGACCTCGATCTCCAGGGACCAGCCGTCCTCGGTCTGCTCGAAGGACGAGACGCTCTCGGCGCTCATGCCGGTCAGCTCCGCGAGCTGGGCGCGCGCCTGGCGCAGCACGTCCATGGGGCCCGGCCGGTCGTCTGCCACGTCGTCTCCGCCTCTCCCGCGCCGAGGGGTCCGCCGTCTGTCCGGATTCCTCGGATCGTCAGCACTGTCAGGACTGTCAGAAGCGCTCGAACGGCCGGAACTGCTCGAGCGGTCGGAATGGTGTGAGGAGTCAATGTCGTCCCGATCGCGCGAACCGTCGGGATCGCGGGATCGATGTGTGCGTGAAGTGTTTTTCGTGTTCATCGTGGCCACCTCTCCCTCCGGGTGGCCGGAACTCCCTTGGCCAAACCTTCACGAGCCCCGCAGTGCGTCGAGGCGGCGTCGGGCCGGGCCCAGCGCGCGCCCCCGTCCCGACGTCCCGGACCAGGGCCGCGTGCGGGCCTGCTCGACGGCGTCGGCGATGGTCCAGCGGCGCGGGCCGAGATCGGGATCGTCGAGCTGCCCCCAGCTGATCGGCGTGGCGACGGGCGCCCCCGGCAGCGCGCGCACCGTGTAGGGGGCGACGGCGGTCTGCGCGTACCCGTTGCGCTGGACGTCCAGGTAGAGCCGCTCCCCGCGGTCCTTCTTGCGGGCTGCCGTGGTCAGCCGGTCGGGATGCTCGGCGGCGAGGAGTGCGGCGACGTCCCGGGCGAATGCGCGGACCTCGTCGAAATCGTCCTGCCCGTCGACCGGGACCACGACGTGGAGCCCGCGCGAGCCCGTCGTCATCAGGTCGGCGGGCAACCGCAGCTCGCCGAGGAGTTCACGCAGCAGGCCGGCCGTCTCGCGGACGGCTGCGAAGCGGGAGCCGTCCGCCGGGTCGAGGTCGAAGACCATCAGATCGGGGCGGTCGGCCCGGTCGGACCGGGACAGCCAGCGGTGCAGGGTGACACAGGCCTGGTCGGCGAGGAACGCCAGCGTGGCTGCGTCGTCGCACACGGTGTGACAGACCGTGCCGCCCTCCTTCGCCAGCTCCACCCGCGTGATCCATTCGGGGTAGTGCTCCGGCGTGTTCTTCTGCATGAACTGCGGCCCCTCGACGCCGTCCGGATGCCGTTCCAGCATCAGGGGGCGGCCGCGCAGCTGCGGCAGCATGAACGGGGCGACCTCCCGGTAGTAGTCGACGAGGTCGCCCTTCGTGTACTCCTTCGCGTCCCCGCCGCCCGGGAAGAGGATCTTGTCCGGCCGGTGCACCTCCAGGGTCCGGCGGCCGGCGCGCACCGTGTGCACCCGGTCGCCGCTCACGGCGTGATCGCCTGCTCCACCAGCAGCCGTGCGGACGCGGCGATCGACTCCGCGTCGATGCCGGCGGCGTGCAGCTGCTCCGCCGGGGTCGCCGACCCGGGCATCGTCCGGACGGCGAGACGCACCAGGCGGGGCACCGGGCGGCCGTCGAGGAAGGCGTCGAGGACCGCGTCGCCGAGGCCGCCCTGCGGGTGGTGGTCCTCCACGGTCAGCAGGCAGCCGGTCTCCTCGGCGGCGCGCCGCAGCGTGGCCCGGTCGACGGGTTTGACGGAGTACAGGTCGACGACCCGGACCGCGATGCCCTCGCCGTCGAGCGCCTCGGCGGCCTTCAGCGCCTCGTGCACGGTGACGCCCGCCGCGACGATCGTCATCCGGTCGCGCTCCGAGGAGCGCAGCACCTTGCTGCCGCCGACCGGGAACTCCTCGTCCGGCCCGTAGAGAACCGGTGCGGCGCCGCGCGAGGTGCGCAGGTAGCGCACGCCGTCCAGGCCCGCCATGGTGGCGACGAGCCGGGCGGTCTGGTTGGCGTCGCAGGGGTACAGCACGGTGGAACCGTGCACCGCCCGCAGCATCGCCAGGTCCTCGAGGCCCATCTGCGAGGGGCCGTCCTGCCCGATGGCGACCCCCGCGTGGGAGCCGACCAGGTTGACGCCGGAGCCGCTGACGGCTGCCATGCGGATGAAGTCGTGGGCGCGGCTCAGGAAGGCCGCGAACGTGGAGGCGTACGGCGTCCAGCCGCGCGCCGAGAGTCCGACCGCGGCGGCGACCAACTGCTGTTCGGCGATGTAGCACTCGAAGTAGCGGTCGGGATGTTCCTTGGCGAAGGCCTCGGCGCGGGTGGAGTCGCCGACCTCGCCGTCGAGGGCGACGACGTCCTCGCGGGCGGTGCCGAGGGCGGCGAGGGCCTTGCCGAAGGCGTCCCGGGTCGCCGCCTCCTCTCCCACCTGCCAGCGGGGCGGGTCCGGCTGTCCTGAGGGGACGGAGTGCAGCATCCGGGCGTCGGCCGGCTCATGCACACGGACCCGCAGGTCACGGATGCCGCCCAGCTCTTCGACGGCCTCGTCGGCGTCCGGCAGCGGCTTGCCGTGCATGCCTTCACGGTCCTCGACGGCGGCCACGCCGCGGCCCTTGAGGGTGCGTGCGAGGATCACGGTGGGCTGCCCGCTGGTGGAGGCCGCCTCGCCGTACGCGCGGTCGATCGCGTCCACGTCGTGACCGTCGACCTCGACCGTGTGCCAGCCGAAGGCCTGGAACCGGCGGGCGTAGGCGTTCAGGTCGTGGCCGTGCCGGGTGGGGCCGCGCTGACCGAGCCGGTTCACGTCCACGATCGCGGTGAGGTTGTCCAGGTGCTCGTGGCCCGCGTGCTCGGCGGCCTCCCACACCGAGCCCTCGGCGAGCTCGCTGTCCCCGCACAACACCCAGACGCGGTACCCGGTGCGCTCGAGCCGCTTCCCGGCGAGCGCGATGCCGACGCCGACCGGCAGGCCCTGGCCGAGCGATCCGGTGGCCGTCTCCACCCACGGCAGCCGCTGCGGGGTGGGGTGCCCCTCGAGCCGGCTGCCGAGCTTCCGGAAGGTCAGCAGTTCCTCGTCGTCGACGGCCCCGGCGGCCTTGTAGGCGGAGTACAGCAGCGGGGAGGCGTGGCCCTTGGAGAGGACGAAGCGGTCGTTGCCGGGGTGGGCCGGGCGGTCGAAGTCGTAGCGGAGGTGGTGGGCGAGAAGGACGGCCATCAGGTCCGCGGCCGACATCGAGGACGTCGGGTGCCCGGATCCCGCGGCGGCGGACGCGCGCACACTGTCCACCCTCAACTGCTGTCCGAGTTCGACGAGTTCGGCGGTTTCCATCGGGTCAGCGGTCTCCTTCCGCGCGGTCGTCGCGCTGGGCGGCCCCGGGAACGGGCTGGTTCTTCGCGGGCTCCCCGCCGGGCTGGTTCTTCGCGGGCTCCCCGCCGGGCTGGTTCTTCGCGGGCTCCTCGGCGGGCTCGCCGTCGCGGCCGTCGTGCGACGTCCTCGCCGGTCCGGGACTGTGCTGTCCCACCTCGGGCGTCGGCGCGTCGATCGACTGGGAGCCGTCCTCCGGCGAGGACCGGTCCCGGGCGGATCCGGCGTCTCCGTCCCCGTGCCGCCCCACTTCGGGCGTGGGCGCGGTGATCGACTGGGAATCGTCCTCCGGGGAGGGACGCAGCTCGCCGGACTCGGTGGTCGCCTGATTCTGGTCGTTCACGTCGTTCCCCTCATCGTTGTCGTCGGGCCGCCCGGCGCCCGGCGAAGCCGACGCCGGCGAGCACGATGCGCAGTGGGCTCACAGCAGGCCTCCGGCGGTGTCCGGGCGGGTGTCGTACGAGGGTTTCCGCGTCCCCCGGGCAGGGGCGGCCAAACGTGCGCCGGTTTCGTGTCCGGGCCCCGGGTACCCGGGCGGCGTCAGCGGACCATCAGTCGCGGAGGTACCCCCCATGGCCGAGTACGGCTACTTCCTGGCCTGCGAGGAGTTCGACCCTGCGGAACTCGTCGAGCAGGCGCGCATGGCCGAGCAGGCCGGATTCCAGGCGCTGTGGATCTCCGACCACTACCACCCGTGGAACGACGCGCAGGGCCGGAGCCCGTTCGTGTGGTCGGTGATCGGCGCGCTGTCGGAGGCGGTGTCGCTGCCGATCGAGACGGCCGTGACCTGTCCGACGGTCCGGATGCATCCGGCGGTGGTGGCGCAGGCCGCCGCCACGGCCGCGGTGATGACGAACGGCCGCTTCCGTCTCGGCGTCGGCTCGGGCGAGGCGCTGAACGAGCACATCCTCGGCGACGCCTGGCCGCCCGCGAACGTGCGCCTGGACATGCTGGAGGAGGCGGTCCAGGTGATGCGCCGGCTGTTCACCGGCGAGGAGGTCAGCCACTACGGACCCCACTACACGGTGGAGAACGCCCGTCTGTACACGGTCCCCGACGAGCCGGTCCCCATCGACGTCTCCGGATTCGGCCCGAAGGCGACCTCCCTCGCGTCCCGGGTGGGCGACGGCTACATCACGATGATGCCGGACGGGCCGATGGTCGAGCAGTTCCGCAAGGGCGGCGGGGGCGCCAAGCTCGTCAGCGGTGGCACGAAGGTCTGTTACGGCACGGATCGCGCCGAAGCCGTCCGCACGGTACGCCGGCTGTGGTCGAACCAGCTGCTGCCCGGCGAGATGGCCCAGATCCTGCCCACGCCGAGCCACTTCGAGCAGCTGGATCCGCTGGTCAGCGAGGAGATGGTCGGCGAGAACACGGTCTGCGGCGACGACCCCGACGAGCACCTCGCCGCCCTCACGGCCTTCTGTGACGCCGGCTTCGACCGCGTCTACGTCGGCCAGATCGGCCCCGACCAGCGCGGCTTCTTCGACTTCTACCGCACCAAGGTGCTTGCGAATCTGCCGTGAGCGGACCGGACGGACGGCGCCGGTTTCCTTGGACGGACACCCGGACCGGCGAGGCCGCCGGGGTGGCCGACGCCGCCCGGCCGCCCCGGAAATTCCGGGTGGGCGGCGGCCCCGCGCCCGTAGAGTCGCTCCTTCGACGGCGTCGACGGCTCGACGCATGCGTGAAGGAGCGGCAGTGAGTGAGCAGCACACCTATCGGGTGATCGTCCGGGGCACGTGGGACGGCCTGCGTGAGGAGGACCGCGCCCGGCTGATCGCCGGGGCGGCCGACCACGGGCTGACGAGCATGCGGTTCACCGAGGAGGGCACGCTGACCTACGAGTCGTCGCCGCTGAAGCACTTCTCGATGCGTTACGTGGTGGTGTCGGACGCGGCGGACGGCGACGAGATGGCGGGCGCGCTCGCCGAGGAGCGCGCGGAGACGGCGCTGCGGGAACTCGGTTACGGATTCACCGGGCTGCGGTCGACGGTCACGGACCTCGACACCATGAAGATCAACCAGAAGTCGGCGGCACGGTCCGCGGCCCGGCGGTGATCGCCCACCGCTCGTGATCGCGCCACTCCCCGTCGATGTGGATCATCTCCGGGGAGAATCCCTCCAGTCGGAAGCCGCAGGCGCGGGCGAGGGCGATCGAGGCGGCGTTGCCCGGCTGCACGTTGATCTCCAGCCGGTGCAGCCGCAGCGGTCCGAACGCATACTGCACCACCAGGCCGAGCGCCTCGCGCATCAGCCCCCGTCCGGCCGCGTGCGCGAACGCGCCGTAGCCCAGTGCGCCGCTCTGGAACGCGCCTTCGACGATGTTGTTGACGTTGACGAACCCGGCGATGGCGTCGTCCTCCCGGGTGCACACCAGGAAGCCGGCCTTGGACGGATCCTCGATGAGCCGGCCCGCGTAGGCCGTATAGGCGTCGGCGGTGGCGGGCGGGAACAGCCACGGGTGGTGCAGGTCCTTGCTCTCCCGCGCGCGGGAGGTGAACTCCGGTCCGTCCTCATAGGCGAAGTGGCGTATCCCCACGCGGGGGCCCTCGGCGAGGTAGCGCGATGCGGTGTGCGGCATCGAGCCAGCCTACGACCGGGTCACCTCCGCCGGGTCCGGGAGTAGGCGAAGTACGACCCGCACAGCGCGCCGACCACCGCTGTGGCCAGCAGGGCCGCCCACAGCGGCATGGTCACCACGGGGACGAGCAGCCGGATCTCCGTCGCCTGGGTGTTCTCGAAGATGAAGACCAGGGCGAGGACGGCGAGCACCAGGACGGCGATCCGGCCTGGCGTCATCGTCGTCCCCCGGCTCCCGGAGGTCCTGGCGGTCTTCGAGGTCTTCGGGCTCATGGGACCAGGGTCGGCCCGGCGGCCCGCTCCCGCGCGGTGAGGGCAGCCCTTCGGGTGACGCGGCGAGGTCAGCGCAGGGCGGGCGCGTCGAGGGTGAGCGTGCCCTCGTCGGCGTCGAGCTCGGCGCTCACGCCGAAGGGCACGGTCAGTGCTCCCTCGCAGTGCCCGAACCCGAGCTCCTCGACGACGGGGACGCCCAGACCGCCGAGCCGGTCGGCGAGGACCGGACGGAGTTCCTGGTAGGGGCCGCACCGGTCCCAGGAGCCGAGGGCGACGCCCGCGACGCCGTCCAGCCATCCCGTGCGCAGCAGCTGGGTGAGGGCCCGGTCGACGCTGTACGGCGGCTCACCCACGTCCTCGAGCAGGAGCAGCCCGCCGCGGGCGCCGGCCCGGGTGTGCGGGGTGCCGTACCCGGTGGCGAGCAGCATCAGGCAGCCGCCCAGGGTGACGCCCCGCGCCCGCCCCGGGGCGAGGGCGGAGCCGGCGGCGCCGACCACGCGGACGCTTTCGGGGGCGAAGAGGGTGGCCCTCAGATGGTCCTGCGCCCGGGCGTTCTTGATGAAGTCGACGCCCGCGGCCACCGGCCCGTACAGCGTCACGAGGCCCAGCCGGACGGCGAACGCCTCGTGCAGGGTGGTGCTGTCGCTGAAGCCGACGAACACCTTGGGGCCGGCGGCCCGCATCGCGTCCCAGTCGAGCAGGTCGACGACGCGCTGGGCGCCGTAGCCGCCGCGTGCGCACAGCACCGCGTCGACGGCGGGATCGCACCAGGCTCGCTGGAGGTCGGCGGCCCGGTCGGCGTCGGTGCCCGCGAGGTGCGGCAGGGCGCGATGCCGGTCCAGCACATGGGGGGCGACGACGGGGTCGAGGTCCCAGCCTCGCAGCAGGTCGAGACCGGCCTGCAGCCGTTCCTCCGCCACCGGCCCGCTGGGGGCGACGACCGCGACCCGGGCGCCGGAGGCGAGACGGGAGGGCCGTACGAGTTCCTTCACGGTGCGAGCTCCAGCCTGGGGACGCCGGGCGGGTGCAGCCCGAACACCTGAGCGTACAGCGAGAGCTCGGCCTCCAGGGCGCGCACCGTCGTGGCGGCCTGCCGGAACCCGTGCCCCTCTCCCGCGAACGTGAGGTAGGCGTGCGGCACGCGCCGCCCCGCCGGCCGGTCCAGGAACCGCTCGCACTGGGCGGGCGGGCAGATCACGTCGTCCAGGCCCTGCAGCAGCAGGAACGGCACGGTGATCCGGTCGGCGTGCTCGACGGGCGAGCGCTCCGCGTACCGGGCGGGCGTCTCGGCGAGCGGTCCGATCAGGGAGTCCGGGTAGTGCGACTCGAAGTCGTGGGTTCCGCCCGTCGCCCACCCCACGAGGTCCAGCACGGGGTAGCGGATGACGCCGCAGGCGTAGACGCCGCCGCGGATCAGCGACACGGCGGCGGTCCAGCCGCCCGCGCTGCCGCCGCGGATCGCCAGCCGTGCCCGGTCCGCGAGGCCCTCCTCGGCGAGGGCCAGGGCGACGGCCGCGCAGTCCTCGACGTCGACGACGCCCCACTGCTCGCGCAGCCGCTCCCGGTACTCCCGCCCGTACCCGGTGGAGCCGCCGTAGTCGACCTCGGCGACCCCGATGCCTCGGGAGGTGAAGTAGGCGATCTCCAGATCCAGCACGAGCGGCGTGCGGTCGGTCGGCCCGCCGTGCGCCCACACCACGTACGGCGGCAGCTCGTCGTCGGGGCCGACGACGCCGGGGTGGCGGGGCGGGTGGACGTACGCGTGGACGTCGCGCCCGCCGGGCCCGGCGAAGGTCCGCACCCGGGGCTCGGGATAGTGGGCGGGGTCCACCGGATCGTGGTGCGCTGCGCCCACGACGCGTGAACGGCCGGTGCGGGCGTCGATCTCCACCACCTCGTATCCGCTGCGCGGGCTCGCCGCGACGGCCACGACGCGGTCACCGCGCACCGCCAGGGTGGGCGCGAACTCGGTCCACGGGCCGGCCGCGTCGGCGAGCTCGCCGGTCTGCGGGTCGAGGATCCCGAGAGCCGTGGTCCCCCGGCCGTGCACGACGGCGATCAGCCCGTCGTCGAGCGGCGCGAACCAGCGCAGTCCGGGCTTCCACAGGGCTCCGCCGAACTCCTCCTGCCGCGGGCACAGCGGCTCGTGGTCGCGGTACAGGTTCCACCAGCCGCTGCGGTCGCTGACGTACAGCAGACGATCGTCCGCCGGCGGTCCCCCCTCGCCCGCCGTCCCGGCCCTGCCGTCCGCCGCCGGCGCCCAGTCGACCTGCGCGACGGACTCCCGCGGGCCGCCCGCCGCGACCCGGGCCGCGCCCAGGGCGCCGTCCGGTGTGACGTCGGCGACCAGGACCTCCGTGCCCTCCCAGGGCATCCGTGGATGGTCCCAGGCCAGCCAGGCGGCCCGGCGGCCGTCCCTGGTCAGCCGCGGGCCGGTGACGAACCGGCGGCGGTCGTCGGTGAGTTCGCGCACTGCCGCGCGGTCGTCGGCGGCCGAGCCGTCCAGCGGCACGGCCGCGAGCACCCGGCGCACATCGCCGGGCCCCTCACCGGTGAACTCCTCGAGCACGCACCAGACTTCGTCCCGGCCGAGCAGCAACTGCGGCTCCGCCCAGCGCAGCCCGCCGCCCACCGTCGAGACGGGGGTGAGCGGCCTCGGCGCGCCGCCGGAGCCGGGCTCGTGCGCGTACAGCCGCTGGTCGGCGAAGTGCGCGAACACCACCAGGACCTCGTCGCCGCGCACCGCGGCCGCCCAGGGCTGCCCGCCGTACTCGACGACCCGGCTGCGCACGTTCCAGGGCGGCGGCAGCACCGACTCCTGCGCACCATCCGCGCGTCGCCGGACGAGGGTGCGGCGGCCGTTCTCGGCCGGCCTGGGCGCGGTCCACCACACCTCGTCGCCGACGAAGCCCACGTACTCGGGGCGGCCGTCGTGTGCGGCCGCGAGGGCCGCGTCGACGGGCGACGGCCAGGACCCGTAGGGCAGTACCCGCGCCTCGCCTTCCGTGGCGCCCACGACGCGGTTCACGCCGTCCGCAGGAGCCGGTCGAGGACGCGGACGCCGAAGTGCAGCGCGTCGACCGGGACCCGTTCGTCCACCCCGTGGAAGAGGGCCTGGTAGTCGAAGCCGGGCGGCAGCCTCAGCGGGGCGAAGCCGTAGCCGGTGATGCCGAGCCGCGAGAACTGCTTGGCGTCCGTGCCGCCGGACATGCAGTACGGCACCACGTACCCCTCGGGCGCGAACTCCTGCACCGCGGCCCGCATCCGGGCGAAGAGCGGCGCGTCCACCGGTGCCTGGAGCGCGACTTCGCGGTGCGCGAACTCCCAGTCGACGTCGGGTCCGGTGAGGGCGTCGAGCGTCGCCCGGAACTCCTCCTCACCGCCGGGGAGATACCGTCCGTCGACGTACCCGACGGCCGTTCCCGGGATCACGTTGAGCTTGTAACCGGCGTCCAGCATGGTCGGGTTGGCGCTGTTGCGCACGGTGGCCTCGACGAGGGCGGCGGCCGGGCCGAGCTTCTCCAGCAGGCCGTCGACGTCGCTCAGGTCGGTCTCGATGCCGTACAGCGCGGCGAGTTCGGTGAGCGCTGCGCGGACCGTCGGGGTGAGCCGCAGCGGCCACTCGTGCTCGCCGATCCGGGTGACGGCCGCGGCCAGCCGGGTCACCGCGTTCTCCCGGTTGACCTTGGAGCCGTGTCCGGCGCGCCCGTGCGCGGTGAGCTTCAGCCAGCCGGTGCCCCGCTCGCCCGCCCCGACAGGGTAGATCTGGCGTCCGGCGCCGTCGTGGAAGGTGAACGCCCCGGATTCGCCGATGGCCTCGGCGCAGCCCTCGAACAGCTCCGGATGCCGGTCGGCGAGGAACCCGGAGCCGTCCACGGCGCTGGCCTCCTCGTCGGCGGTGAAGGCGACGACCAGGTCGCGCCGGGGCCGCACACCCTGCCGGGACCAGGCCCGCAGCACGGCGAGGATCATCGCGTCCATGTTCTTCATGTCGACCGCGCCGCGGCCCCACACGACACCGTCGCGCACCTCGCCGGAGAAGGGGTGCACGC
Source organism: Streptomyces sp. SAS_272 (assembly GCF_052543235.1). NCBI lineage: Bacteria > Bacillati > Actinomycetota > Actinomycetes > Kitasatosporales > Streptomycetaceae > Streptomyces > Streptomyces sp. SAS_272. The sequence continues at coordinate 49,606 of NZ_JBMNDR010000047.1, forward strand.
TCCACTCGGCGGCCTCGGCCGGGACGACGTCCAGGTGGCCGTGGACGAGCAGGGCGTCCGCGCGGGGGTCGGAGCCCTCGATCCGGGCCACCACGTTGGTGCGGCCCGGCGTGCGTTCGAGCAGTGCCGGCTCGACGCCCGTCTCGGCGAGCAGCGCGGCCGCGTACTCGGCGGCGGGCCGTTCCCGGCAGTCGCCGCCGCCCCGGTTGCCGGTGTCGAAGCGGATGAGGTCGGAGGTGAAGCGGACGACCTCGTCCAGGGCGCGTGCGTCAGCCATACTGCTCCTCGATCGCGGCCGAGACGATCGTGGTGACCGCCTTGAAGGTGCGGATGCCCTCGTACATGGTGCCGCTGGTGTACGCGACCTTGCGCTCCCCGGTGCGGGCGACGCCGGGCACGACGGTGGCCGCCATCGCCAGGTGCTCGGCGTCGAACTCCACGGCGACGGTGAACGGGCCTGCGGCCACCGGCTCCTGACGGACCGCCAGCCGGGCCGCCGCCTTCGCCGCCGCCCGGATGTCGGCCGCGGTGCGGGCCGGGGTGCGGCACACGGCCGCGTATCGCGAGACATGGTCCTTGACCGCGACCTTCAGCGCCCCGGGCGCGTAGCCGAGCGCGTCCTCGCAGGCCACGTCGTCGCCGGTGACGAGGACGACCGGCACGCCGTACTCGGCGGCCACCCGTGCGTTGAGCAGCCCCTCACTGGCCCGCACGTCGTCGAGCCAGACGCCGGTGATGGAGTTGGCGAGGTAGGTGTGGGCGAGGACGCCCTCCATCCCGGCGCCCGCGTGGTAGCCCACGAACGCGATGCCGTCGACGTCCCCGTGCTGGACGCCCTCCACCATGGACAGCGACTTGTGCCGCCCGGTGAGCATCTGCGCCCGCTCGTCGAGCTGCTCCAGGAGCAGGTTGCGCATGGTCCAGTGGGCCTCGTTGACCAGGACCTCGTCGGCTCCGCCGGTGAAGAACCCCAGCACGGCGGCGTTGACGTCGGAGGTGAACATCGTCCGGCACCGCTCCCACTGCGCGGTCCCCGGCAGCACGTCGGCGGGCCAGGTGACGCCGGTGGCGCCCTCCATGTCGGCACTGATCAGGATCTTCACGTCCGCGGCCCCCGTCCGGTCCAGGAAGTCCGAGCCTAGGACCTCTCCGGTCGATCACGGCGGAGAAAGGCCGCAACATCCGTCGACGCCGGTGACCGAGGCGCGGTGCCGCGCAGCCGGGGTGCGGCGCCGGGCGGCCGGGGTGCGGCGCCGGGCGGCCGGGGCGCGACGCCGATGACCGAGGCGCGGCGCCGGGCGGCCGGGGTGCGGTGCCGGTGACCGGGGCGCGGGAGGGCGTCGGCGCGACGAGGCCCCCGCCCGTGTGCGGCCGTTGGCACCACCGCACAGCGGCGTGCTGTGATCTCCGCGTACACATCCACACCGCGGTGACCGCGTGTCCGCGCCGCGGTGACCACGAGGGGGATCCGGTCATGACCGCACACACCACGCTGGCGGCGGAGCGTTTCGAGGCCGACCGGCCGCGGCTGCGCGCCGTCGCCCACCGGATGCTCGGCTCGCTCAGCGAGGCGGACGACGCCGTGCAGGAGACATGGCTGCGGGCGAGCCGGGCCGATGTCGGCGACGTGGCGAACCTCAGCGGGTGGCTGACCACGGTGGTGGGCCGGGTGGGCCTGAACATGCTGCGCTCCCGCGGGAGGCGTCCCGAGACGCCGCTCGACGCCGAGAGCGCCGACACCGCCGGGTTCGCCGCTGCTGCGGCGGAGGCCGGCGACCCCGAGGAGGAGGCGCTCCTCGCCGACGCGGTCGGGGTGGCGCTCCTCGTCGTCCTGGACACGCTGGCCCCGGCCGAGCGGCTGGCGTTCGTCCTGCACGACCTGTTCTCCGTGCCGTTCGACGACATCGCCCCGCTGATCGAGCGCACCCCGGCCGCCACCCGCCAGCTGACCGGGCGGGCCCGCCGCCGCGTCCGGGGCGGCGGTGCTCCCGCCGCCGACCGGGCCAGGCAGCGCGAGGTCGTCGAGGCCTTCCTCGCCGCCACCCGGGGCGGCGACTTCGAGGCGCTCCTGGCGCTGCTGCACCCGGACGTGGTCCTCACCGCCGACCGGTTCGTGATCCCGACGCCCGGCCCGGTCGGCGTGAGCGGCGCCCGCCCGGTGGCCGAGGGCGCGATGGCGGCGACCGGCCGGGCCCGGTTCACCGGCCCCGCCCTGCTGGACGGCACGGTGGGCCTTGTCATGGCGCCGCGCGGAAGGCTGCGGCTCGCGCTCGTCTTCACGTTCGCGGAAGGCGGCATCACCGCGATCGACGTGGTGGCGGACCGTGAGCGGCTGGCCGGGATCGACGTGACGGTGCTCGACGCCGCGCCGGCCCACACCGCCGGACCCGACGACTGACGCACAGGCGAGGGGCGGCCGTGACGCACAGGCGAGGGGCGGCCGGGTCCTGCGGCCGCCCCTTCGCCCGGTCAGAACGCCAGGATCAGCGAGGCGGCCGCCGGCGCCGCGTACAGCAGCGGGAACGGCACGTGCGAGAACCAGCGCGCACGCAGCACGGTGACCGCCGCCCCCAGGAAGTACAGGACGAGGCCGATCGCGGCGGCCGGGCCGACCACGGGCACGAACAGTCCGGCCAGCAGACCGACCGCTCCGGCGGCCTTGGCCGCGCCGAGCCAGGGTCCCCAGGCGCGCGGCACTCCGTAGTCGGCCAGCGGCTTCAGCACCCACTCGGCTCCCAGGAGGACCGAGGCGGCCGAGAAGCCCGCCATGGCTGCGGCGACGACGGTGACGACGACATAGGCAGTGGACATTTCAACAGCTCCTCTTGGGGGTTTCCGTGTGCTCCTCACCCCCCTGACACCGCCCGCGGCGCAGATGTGACCGCACGAGAGGCCGCTGCCGTATGACGACGGTCACATGCTCCGGGCGGCCACCAGCCATCTGGACGGCAGCTCGATCCTGACGCCGTCGGCCGTGAACTCGGTGGTGATGAGAGGCAGTTCGCCCGACGCGAGCACCATGAGCCCGGCGTCCCGCAGATGGACGGGCACCGCGTCGTCGGCGACCTCGCCGGGGGCGATGCCGTGCCGGAGCACGGGCGCGAGCTTCGGCGGCGGACCGGACGGACTCTGCGCCAGCGCGCCGAGGACGGGACGCGCGGCCTCCGACAGCTCGACGAGGAAGATCCGGCCGCGCTCCCCCGCCAGCGCGGCGATGCCGTCCACCAGTGGCTGCCGGTCGGCGGCCTCGCACTGGTGCAGGACGCCCCGCACATAGACGTTGGCGTCCCCGAGTTCGGCGTGCAGCGCCTCGGCCGCGCCCTTCTCGGCCGCGTCCAGCTCCCGGTACACGGCCCTTCCGGCGGGGTCGGCGCGCCGTGCGTGGTCGAGGGCGGCCGCGGACAGGTCGGCGCCGATCACCCGCGGGAAACGGTCCGCGAAGTACCTGGTCTGGGTGCCGTTGCCGCAGCCGAGATCCACCAACGCCAGTTCCGGATCGGCGAGATGGGGCTCGTAGAGGGCGAGGTGGCGCGCGGCGGTGACCTTCGGGTCCGCGTCCCAGAACACACCGCCCGGCTCGTCCGGGGCCTCCCGCCAGAAGCCCTCCCACGCCTGCCGGTACCGACTCGCCACGCTCATGCCCAACTCCCCTGGGTGCACAGCCGATCCGCCGTAAGCGACGGGCGAGTACGGTCTACCGTCCTGCGCTCGCCGCGACAAGCACGGTGCGTGTTCCTTCACGCCGCGTTCGCGATCCACGATGCGTGGCGCGCCCCCGCCTCGCCTCCGTCCCCGGCCCCGGCCCCGGCCCCGGCCCCGGCCCCGGCGCGAGGCTGCGGGGTGTCAGCGCCGCGGCAGCGCCAGTTCGAACCACACGGACTTGCCCGTGCGCGTACGGCTGGCGCCCCACTCGCGGGCCAGGGTGCTCACCACGCGCAGTCCCCGCCCGACCTCGTCGCCGGGACCGGCGCTCAGCAGGGTGGGCAGCTCGTGATCGTCGTCGTCGACCTCGCACAGCAGGGTGTCGCCGCGGACCAGGCGCACGGCCACGGGGCTGCGGCGGGAGTGCCGTAGGGCGTTGGTGACGAGCTCGCTCACCATCAGCTCGGCGGGGCCGGCCGACTCGCCGAGCCCCCAGGCGTGCAGTTGCTCACGGACCGCCGCCCGCGCCCGGCCGACCTCGGCCGGGTCCAGGGGGAAGCGCCGTTCGGCGACGTCCTGCGGCGCGATGCCGCCGAGCCGGGCCATCAGCAGGGCGACGTCGTCCTTGCGGCCGCCCCGGGTGTTCAGGGCGCGGATGATGGTGTCGCAGGCGTCGTCCATCGACGCGGCAGGATGGGCCGCGGACTCGCACAGGGTCGCCAGACCGACGCCGATGTCCTCGCCCCGCATCTCCACGAGCCCGTCGGTGCACATCACCAGCCGGTCGCCCGGCGCCACGGGCACCCGCACCGCCTCGAAGGGCACGCCGCCGACGCCGATGGGCGCGCCGGTGGGGAGTTCGAGGAGTTCGCTGCGGCCGTCGGCGGCGCGCACCAGCACGGGCGGGATGTGACCCGCGTTCGCGAGGTGCAGTTCGCCTGCGATCGGGTCGTACACCGCGTAGAGGCAGGTCGCCAGATAGCCGTCGCCGAGCCGCTGGGCCAGGTCGTCGAGGTTGCGCAGCAGTTGCGCGGGCGGCAGGTCCAGGGCGGCCATCGTCTGCACGGCGGTGCGCAACTGTCCCATCATGGCAGCCGAGTTGAGGCCGTGGCCCATGACGTCGCCGACGACGAGGGCGGTGCGGGCGCCGTGCAGTTTCACCGCGTCGAACCAGTCGCCGCCGATCCGCCCCAGCAGGGTCCCCGGCAGATAGCGGGTGGCGATGTCGCATCCCGCCATCCTGCGCGGGATGTGCGGCAGCATGCTGTCCTGGAGGGTCTCGGCGACGGACTCCTGATAGGTGTACATGCGGGCGTTGTCGAGCACGAGGCCCGCGCGGGCGGCTAGTTCGGCGCCGGTGACCCGGTCCATGTCGTTGAACTCGACGCGCTCGGGGTGGCGCAGCAGGATCATGAAACCGAGGACGACGTTGCGGGCCTTCAGCGGGACGACCAGCATGGAACGGCCGGTGATGAGGGGCCGGATGTCGCGCTTGTCGAACTGCGACGCGATGGCATGGCCCAGTTGCTCGTCGATCCGCGGCACGAGGACCGGCTCGCCCGTGGTCATGCACTGGAAGAACGGGGTGTGCGCGGGGAACGGCATGGCCTCGCCGACGGGCACGACGTCGTCCCAGCGGCCGGGTTCGTCGGTGTGCTCGAGGGCGACCCGGTGCCACATGGTGGTCGTGTCCGGCACGCCGTCGGGGAAGCCCTCGCCGGCGACGACCTGTTCGCGCAGATAGGTGCCGGCCACGTCGGTGAAGCGCGGCACCACGGCTCTGCTGACCTCGACGACGGTGCGGGAGAGGTCGAGGGAGGTGCCGATCCGCCCGCTGACCTCGTTGAGGAACTCCAGCCGCTCACGGACGGCGACGTACTCGAGGTCGTCGCCCTCGTCGGCGAGCTGGTCGGGTATCGGCAGCCCCTCGGCGGCGGCGCGGGCGGCGTGCTCGCGCCGCTCTCTGCGCTCGACGCGCCGGGCCACCCCCCAGTCGGGGGTCACGGGCACCCGGTCGTTGTGGCTGAACTCCAGCACGGGATAGCCGAGTTCGAGGATCTGACCGACGATGCGGGCGCTCTCGCCGACACTCATGCTGGGCAGGATCTCGGGCAGCCGGCGGGCGAGTTCCTCCGCGCCGGGGAAGTCGGTGTGCACGGCGAAGCCGGGCGCGACGCGTTCCACGGCCAGGGCGTCCGCCGGTTCCTCCTGGCGCAGGACCGCCGCGTCGGCGGCCAGCACCAGCAGCCGTTCCGTCCCCGGTCCGACCAGCGGGTAGGCCCACCAGAGGACGTCGACGCGGTCCCGCTCCGGCACGGTCAACCGGGCCCGTCCGGCCGCCGGGTAGCCGAGTCCGCGGTCCAGGGAGGAGTCCAGTCCGGGCCCGAGGCCGTCGTAGGCGCCGTACTCGCTGTAGGCGCCGCCCGGGAAGTCGTCGTAGAGGAGGTCGTCGCCGGGGTCGGGGAGCGCGCCGGCGACGGGCAGCAGATCGATCGCCGGACGGCCGATCGCCTCGTCCTTGCCGACGCCGAAGAGCCGGCGTGCGCCGCTGCTCCAGTGGGAGACGAGACCTTCGCGGTCCACCACGACCACGGCCAGCGGGACCCGCCCGGCGTCGGCGGACGGGTCGCCCTGCGCCCGTAGGGGCGCACGGCCCGCGCGGTCCGCCGCCTCACCGCCGGTTCCGCGGCTGAAAGGCGCGTCCCTCTCGGTGCCACGGTCCATGGCCCAGGCCCTCTCTCCCCAGAGCTGTGCAAGATCTGTCCCGCAGCACCACCGTACGGCCACGCCGGTGGGCATGTGCGGCAATGACGGAATTGGTTTCCCCCCGGGTGCGCCGGGGTACACCGCAGGTCGCGCGGCCGATCGGGGTGGGTCTCGGTCCTCGTGGCCGAGCCGCGGATCACGTTCCGTGCGGCCTCCGTCGGCCCGGGAGGACGCCGGCGACCGGCGGGTGGGACCGGCGACGGCGACGGTGCACCCGCCGCAGGAGAGGCCGACGAAGCGGAACGGGCCGTCGCCTTCTGTGGTGAGCGTGTCCACGACGATCCCGGCCGCGTCCGGCAGGTTCACGCGCGCCCCAGGCGGGCCGGGCCGGCCGATCCTGTGCAGGGGGCGCGGGGACCGGCTCGCCCTTCGCCGGAGCGGTCCCGCTCACGCGCCGCTCCCCTCGTCGCGCCTGCCGCACGGCTGCCGCGGGAAGCGACGGCCACGGACAGGCGCGACGGTCACGGCGCCGTCCCGGTCACGAGGGAGAATCACGCGAACCGGTGACCGTCGTCGACGTGCGGGGAGCGCGCGCGTGTCGGGCTACTTCTCGACCTCGGCGGCGAGGTTGGCGAGGATCGCGTCGTAGATGCGGCCGAGGCCCTTGGGGGCGAAGGTCCGCTCGAAGAAGCCGCCGATGCCGCCGGCGCCGTCCCAGGTGGTGGTGACCACCACGCGGGACCTGCCCTCGCCGGCCGGGGTGACGCGCCAGACGGTGACCATCGAGGAGTTGCGGTCCTTCTCGACGAGCTCGCCGTCGGTCGGTTCGGCGACCTCCAGGAGGCAGTCGCGCACACGCTTGCTGGTGGCCTGGAGTTTCCAGTGGACGAGGGTGCCCTCGCCGTCGCCGCCCTCGCGCACCTCGTACTCGCTGAAGTGCTCGGGCAGCAGCTTCGCGCGCGCGCCGCTGTAGTCGGCGATCGTGTCGAACACCTTCTCCGGGTCTGCCGCGACGACCCGCTCGGTGGTGGCCTCGACCTGCGCCATGGGGTTCCTCCAGGTCCGTGTTGCTCAAGGGTGCTCAGGGTTCCTCGACTTCGGGCCAAGCCAACCACCCCGGTCCTCGGCCGCCCAAATCGGGGGTCCGGCAGCGATCGCGGGGCGATCGAAAAGGGCCGCCGAACGCCCCTCGCACGATCATGGGAACACATGTTCTATTGTGGGGGCAGTGCTACCGAGGAGGCGTCATGCGCTGGGAGAACCTCACCGTGGAGACCCGTCACGACCGGCCGGCCGACGCCGCGCTGTTCGGAGCGGACGCGGTCACGACCAGGACGTTCGACACGCCCGAGTTCGCCGGCATCACCTTTCACGAGATCCGGGCCCGCTCGATCCTCAACCGGGTGCCGGGCGCCTCCCGGATGCCGTTCGAGTGGACGGTGAACCCCTACCGGGGCTGCACACACGCGTGCGTGTACTGCTTCGCCCGCAAGACGCACGGCTATCTCGACCTCGACTCCGGGATCGACTTCGACACCCAGATCGTCGTCAAGGTCAACGCTCCGCAGCTGCTGCGCCGCCAGCTGGCCTCGCCCCGCTGGCACGGCGAGCACGTGGCGATGGGCACGAACGTCGACTGCTACCAGCGCGCGGAGGGCCGCTACCGGCTGATGCCGGGCATCCTGGCCGCCCTGCGCGACCGGGCGAACCCCTACTCGATCCTGACCAAGGGCACCCTGATCCTGCGTGACCTGGACCTGCTCCGGCAGTCCGCCGAGGTCACCGAGGTCGGGGTCTCGGTCTCGGTCGGCTTCACCGACACCGAGCTGTGGCGCACGGTCGAGCCGGGCACACCGGCGCCGGGGCGGCGTCTGGACGTGGTGCGCACCCTCACCGAGCACGGCATCGGCTGCGGAGTGCTGATGGCGCCCGTGATCCCGTTCCTCAGCGACGAACCGGCCCAACTGCGCGCCACCGTACGCGCGATCGCGGCCTCCGGGGCCACCTCCGTCACCCCGCTCGCGCTGCACCTGCGCCCCGGCGCCCGCGAGTGGTTCATGGCCTGGCTCGGGCAGCACCACCCCCACCTGGTGCGCCGCTACGAACGGCTGTACGCGGACGGCGCCTACGCCCCGAAGTGGTACCAGCGGCGGATCACCCGCCAGGTCCACGAGCTGGCCGAGGAGTACGGCATCGGACCCACGCGCGCGGGGATGCCCCGCCGGATCCCGCAGCCCGGACCGGCCGAGGAGCCCACCGGCTCCGGACCCACCCAACTGACCCTGATCTGAGCGCGTTCGAGCGCATCCGGCGACCCGAACGGGTGGGCCGACGCCGGAACAGGTTCATCGAGGCGGACTTTCCGGGACGATCCGGCAGGGGCCGTGACCTGCGCGGTCCGACCACCTCCGTCCTGGGAGCACTCCATGAACCCACGCGCAGCCGCGCTGTGCGCCGCCGTCGCCGTCGTGGCCGCGACCCTCACGGCCGTGCCCGCCGGCGCGAGCCCTTCACACCCTTCCGCGCCCGCTCCCGCGGCGAAGCTCGCCTGGAAGGGCTGCGCCACCACCGACCAGCCCAGGCTCCAGTGCGCCTCGCTGAAGGTGCCGCTCGACCACGCGCGGCCCGGCGGGAAACAGATCACGCTGGCGCTGTCCCGCGTCCCGCACACCGCGAAGACGTACCAGGGGCCGCTGCTGGTCAACCCGGGCGGCCCCGGCGGCCGGGGACTGAGTCTCGCCGGCTTCGTCGCCTCGGCGCTGCCGAAGGCGGTGTCGGCGCAGTACGACGTCATCGGCTTCGACCCGCGCGGGGTGGGCCGGAGCACGCCGGCCCTGAACTGCCGACCGGGCCACTTCGCCGCCGTCCGACCGGACTCGGTGCCGCTCACCGAGGCGATCGAGCAGGCCAACCTGACGCGCGCCCGGTCCTTCGCCGAGGCCTGCGCCGCGAAGTACGCCGACCTGCTGCCGTACATCGACACGCTCGGCGCGGTACAGGACATGGACGCGATCCGCGCGGCGGTGGGCGCGCCGCGGCTGAACTACTTCGGCTACTCGTACGGCACCTACCTCGGCGCGGTGTACGCCAGGCTGTACCCGGAGCGGGTGCGGCGGCTGGTCCTGGACTCGATCGTCGACCCCACCGGCGTCTGGTACGAGGACAACCTCACGCAGGACCTCGCCTTCAACGACCGCCATCGCGCCCTGATGGCCTGGATCGCCAAGCACGACACGGCCTACCGGCTGGGCTCCGACCCCGCCGAGGTCGAGACGAAGTGGTACGCGATGCGGGCGGCCCTGGGCAAGAAGCCGGCCGAGGGCACGGTCGGCGCCTCGGAGCTGGAGGACACCTTCCTGCCCGGCGGCTACTACAACGGCTACTGGCCCCACCTGGCCGAGGCGTTCGCCGCCTACGTCAAGGACGGCAAGACCGGCCCGCTGGTCAAGGCGTACAAGAACCTCGCGGCCGTCGACGCCGCCGGGGACAACGGCTACAGCGTCTACACCTCGGTGCAGTGCCGTGACGCCTCCTGGCCGGGCGACTGGGACCAGTGGCGCTCGGACAACTGGTCGGCCTACGCCAAGGCGCCCTTCATGACGTGGAACAACGCCTGGTACAACGCCCCGTGCGCGTTCTGGCCGACCCGGCCGCGCGGCCCGGTGAACGTGACCAACGGCTCGCTGCCGCCGGTCCTGCTGTTCCAGGCGACGGACGACGCGGCCACCCCGTTCGAGGGCGGCGCGACGGTCCACGCGCTGCTGCGCGGCTCCAGCCTGGTGGTCGAGGACGGCGGCCAGAACCACGGCATCACGCTGAGCGGCAACGCCTGCCTGGACAAGCACCTCGCGGCGTACCTGACCGACGGCACGGTGCCGCGCGGGAGCGGCGAGGCCGACGCGGTATGCGCTGCGCAGCCCGACCCCGAGCCCCTGGGCTCGAAGGTCACGCAGTCGTCGGCCCGCGGCTCCACCCTGCACGGGCTGCTGGGCTTCCGCGGCTGAGCGGTCCGCCCGACCCGTCGGGGGCGTGGCCCGACCCGTGGTCCACCATGAAGGCATGAGCGAACCCACGAGGACGCCCACCCCCGACGCGGTCGCCCCGGCGGCGCCCGCCGGGCCGGTCCGTCCCGAGTACTGGACGCGGGCCGAGACGTCGGCGGCGGTGGGCCGCGCCCCGATCGCCGTACGGGACATGGGGCCCGGCGACGTCGACCGGGTGTCCGAGATCCGGGTGCGCGGCTGGCAGACCGCCTACCGGGGGCTGCTCCCCGATTCCCACCTGGACGCGCTGAGCGTCGCCGAGGACGCCGAGCAGCGCCGCGCCCTCTTCGCGCGGAGCGACCCCACGGTGGTGAACCTGGTGGCCGAACAGGGCGGCGCGGTGGTCGGCTGGGCCGCCCACGGTCCCTACCGCGACGGCGAAGTGCGCACGGCCGACGCGGAGTTGTACGCGATCTACGTGGACCCAGGACACCTCGGCAGGGGCGTCGGACGCGCCCTGCTCCAGGAGTCGGTGCGACGGTCCGGCGCCCTCGGGCGGCCCCGCATGTACCTCTGGGTGCTCAAGGGGAACGTCGCGGCCCGCCGCTTCTACGAGCGCGCGGGGTTCGGGGCGGACGGCGCCGAGGAGGCCTTCGAGGTGGACGGGGTCGCGGCGCCCGAGGTGCGCTACCGCGCGGACCTCCCGCCCGGCCCCGGCCGCGGCTGACCCGCCCGCGCCGCCGGAATTCGCCGGGTCCGGTTCCGTGTGCTCACCGCTGCCGGGGGATCCGCGCCAGGGCGTGCACGGCCGCCTCCGCGAGGACCGGGTGGGCGAGCGCGTCGTTCAGCACCGGCCGGGCGCGGCCGTCGCCCAGGGCGCCGAGCCCCTCCACACAGGCGAGCGCCACCCGCCGGTGGGGGTCGTGCGGCCGCAGCCGCCGCCGCAGCGTCGTGATCAGCGCGGGCACGGACTCCGGTGCGCGCAGTTCCACCAGCAGCCGGACGGGCTGCAGGGCGTAGGCCACCCGCAGTTCGTTGGTGGCCAGGGCGGCGGCGGCACGGGCGGTGCGCGGGTCGTCGAGGCGGGCCAGCGCACGGGCGGCGGAGGCGCAGCGCGGCGGGTCCCGGTGATTGAGCAGCAGGACGAGCGCCTCGAAGGCCCGACGGTCCCCGGCCGCCGCCAGCCGGAACGCGGCCAGTTCGCGGGCCCACAGCGGCTGTCCCGGCTCGGTGAGCACCCCCGCCAGCGCGTCGTGGTCGGCGGTGGCGGTGAGCCGCTCGTAGAGTGCCGTGCCTCCCGACTCCCGCCGTAAGCGCTCCGTGAGCGATCGCAACTCTTCGTCCATGTCGCCGAGCCTAGGTGTTCGTCCCGGAAGGGAGGTGCATCACAGCCAAAGGGCTGGCGCGCTCGTTACCCACCGGTTAAGCTCATTCGAGCGAGTCACCCACTCGCAGCACCTCCTCGTGGCGGCCTGGTGACGCAGTCGCCGCGAGATGTCGGTTCGGTACCGCGTGGTACCGCTGTACGACCCGGCCACGGGACAGGGCCGGTCGGAACTCTCGTTCGTCATGGGGCGTGTGCACGCCCGCACTGACGACACCGGGCGTGTGCGCATGCAGCCCGGCACCACACCCGCACTCCTCTTTTCCGCACCCGGTGCGCCCGGCCTTCTCGAGGCCCCGGCGCACCGGGGGGCGTTCCCAGTCGTCACCTCATTCCTGGAGTCCCGCGATGGCCGCTCCCCTGTCCGACACCCCTCTGTCCCCGCTCCAGACGATCGCCGTCATCGGCCTCGGCACCATGGGCTCCGGCATCGCCGAGGTCCTGGCCACGGCCGGCCGCGACGTGATCGGCGTCGACATCAGCGAGGCCCAGACCGCGCGGGCCGTCGCCGCGCTGGAGGCCTCCACCGCCCGCTCCGTGCAGCGCGGGCGGCTCACCGAGCAGCAGCGCACGGACGTCCTGGCCAGGATCCGCGTCTGCACCGACCTGCGCAGCGCGGCCGACGCCGACCTCGTGATCGAGGTGGCGCCGGAGTCGTACGAGGTCAAGCAGCAGATCTTCCGCGAGCTGGACGGGATCGTGCGTCCCGGGACCATCCTCGCCACCGGCACCAACGCGCTCTCCGTGACCCGTCTCGCCGCCGACTCGGCTCACCCGGAGCGGGTGCTGGGCCTGCACTTCTTCAACCCCGCGCCGGCCATGAAGCTGGTCGAGGTCGTCTCCTCGGTGCTGACCGCCCCGGCGGCCGTCACCGCCGTCACCGACCTCGCGCTCGACCTGGGCAAGGAGCCCGTCGCGGTCGGCGACCGGCCCGGTTTCGTCGCCGACGGGCTGCTGTTCGGCTACCTCAACCAGGCCGCCGCGATGTACGAGGCCCGGTACGCCTCCCGAGAGGACATCGACGCGGCGATGCGCCTCGGCTGCGGCCTGCCGATGGGCCCGCTGGCACTGCTCGACCTGATCGGCGTCGACACCGCGCGTACGGTCCTGGAGGCCATGTACGCCGAGTCCCACGACCGGCTGCACGCCCCCGCGCCGATCCTCAAGCAGCTCAGCGAGGCCGGCCTGACGGGCCGTAAGTCGGGCCGCGGCTTCTACACCTACGAGGCGCCGGGCAGCGCGACGGTCGTCCCGGACGCGCTGACCCCGCTGTCGGGCGGGGCCGGGGCGGCGGGGCGTGCGGTCTCCTCGGTCGGCGTCGCCGGCTCCGGCACCATGGCCTCCGGCATCGCCGAGGTCTTCGCCAAGGCCGGTTACGACGTCGTCCTCGCCGCCCGCAGCGAGGAGAAGGCGCAGACCGCCAAGGCCCGGATCGGCAAGTCGCTCGCCCGCTCCGTCGACAAGGGCCGGCTGACCGCCGAGGCCGCCGCCCAGATCCTGGACCGGATCGCCCCGGCCGGGTCCTACGACGCGTTCGCCGACGTCGACCTGGCGCTGGAGGCGGTCGCCGAGGACCTCGAGGTCAAGCAGCAGCTCTTCGCGACGCTGGACAAGGTGTGCAAGCCCGGCGCGGTCCTCGCCACGACGACCTCCTCGCTGCCGGTGGTCGCCTGCGCCCGCGCCACCTCGCGCCCGCAGGACGTGATCGGGATGCACTTCTTCAACCCGGCGCCCGCGATGAAGCTGGTCGAGGTCGTGCGCACGGTGCTGACGGCCGAGGACGTCCACGCGACCGTCCGCGAGGTGTGCGGGCGCATCAAGAAGCACGCCGTCGACTGCGGGGACCGGGCGGGCTTCATCGTGAACGCGCTGCTCTTCCCGTACCTCAACAACGCGATCAAGATGGTGCAGGAGCACTACGCGACCCTGGACGACATCGACGCCGCCATGAAGCTGGGCGGCGGCTACCCGATGGGCCCCTTCGAACTGCTGGACGTGGTCGGACTCGACGTCTCCCTCGCCATCGAGAAGGTCCTGCACCGCGAGTTCCGCGACCCCGGGCTGGCGCCGGCGCCGCTGCTGGAGCACCTGGTGGCCGCGGGCTGCCTCGGCCGCAAGACCGGCCGCGGCTTCCGCGAATATGCCCGCCGCTGACGGCGCCGGCGACCGGTCGCAGGCGACGGAGGACTGGGGCGGCCTGCTCGACCCCACGGGCCCGCCCCCGTTCGCCGAGGGCGGCGGGAACCCCGGACACGCGCACCGAGCTGCGCACATGCAGTACGTTCGGGTCATGTCCCAGCCCGCCAGGTCCTCACGTACACCAGCCACGCCCGACGCGCCGGAGAGCGCCGCAGGCAGCCGCGCGGCCGCCCAGCGACTCAAGATGCGCCGAGAACTGGCGGCTGCGGCCATGGAGCTGTTCTCGACCAAGGGGTACGAGGCGACCACCGTCGACGAGATCGCGGCGGCGGCGGGCGTCGCCCGCCGCACCTTCTTCCGTCACTTCCGCTCGAAGGAAGAGGCGATCTTCCCCGACCACGACGACACCCTGATCCGGGCGGAGGCCGTGCTGAACGCGGCCCCCGCGCACGAGCACCCGCTGGACACGGTGTGCCGGGGCATCAAGGAGGTCATGCGGATGTACGCGGCGCGTCCGGAGATCTCGGTCGCCCGCTACCAGCTGACGCGCGAGGTGCCCACCCTGCGCGAGGCCGAGATCGCGTCGGTGGCCCGCTACGAGCGGCTGTTCACCCGCTATCTCCTCGGCCACTTCGACGAGCACGCGCACGACGACGACGCCAACGACGACCCGCTGCTCGCCGAGGTCGCGGCCTCCGCGGTGGTCACCGCCCACAACCACGTCCTGCGGCGCTGGCTGAGGGCCGGCGGCCAGGGCGACGTCGAGAGCCAGCTCGACCACGCCTTCGCGATCGTGCGCAAGACGTTCGGGACGGGCATCGGAGCCGGCCGCAGCAGCGCCGGCTCCCCGCAGCCGGTCGCGGCGGCGGTGTCCTCCGCCCAGGGCGAGGTGCTGGTCACCGTCGCCCGGACCGACGCATCGCTGGACGAGGTCATGCGCACCATCGAGCAGGCGCTCAAGGAGCGCTGAGACCCCTCCGCGGTCCCCTTCGCGCTGTGATGACGGCCACCCCTCGGGGTGGCCGTTTTGGCATGTCAGAGCACCTTTTCGCGCGGATTTTCGTCCCCGTTCGATCGATCATCGCTCATTTGTTACGTAAAGATTTCAGCTGAGAGGAAGTTCTGGCACTCAGTGCCTTGCGAGGTGACACGCGGTGTCATACGTTGAAGGAGTCCGGGCGGCCGGCGTGCAGAGACCATGCGTACGCCGGCTGTCCCCGCAACCCCATGGATTGCGCGCCCGGACGCCTGCGTCACAGGCAACCTCCCGCGCCACAAAGCGCTGCCGAACCACCCCCGCCGAACCGACGGCACTTCCCCGAACCCTCAGCAGCACCGACGCAAACCCCAGCGCCCCTCCCTCAGGGCGCTCACCGCCGGAGGCAACACCGTGACCATGAACAAGATCCTGGACGCGATCCAGTCGCCGGAGTCCACGCCGGACGACTTCGCCGCTCTGCCGCTCCCCGAGTCCTACCGCGCGATCACCGTGCACAAGGACGAGACGGAGATGTTCGCGGGCCTGGAGACCCGCGACAAGGACCCGCGCAAGTCGATCCACCTGGACGAGGTGGCCCTGCCCGAGCTCGGACCGGGCGAGGCCCTGGTGGCCGTCATGGCCTCCTCGGTCAACTACAACTCCGTGTGGACCTCGATCTTCGAGCCGGTCTCGACGTTCTCCTTCCTGGAGCGCTACGGCCGCCTCAGCGAGCTCACCAAGCGGCACGACCTGCCGTACCACGTCATCGGCTCGGACCTCGCGGGCGTCGTGCTGCGCACCGGCCCGGGAGTCAACGCCTGGAAGCCGGGCGACGAGGTCGTCGCGCACTGCCTCTCCGTCGAGCTGGAGTCCTCCGACGGCCACAACGACACGATGCTCGACCCCGAGCAGCGCATCTGGGGCTTCGAGACCAACTTCGGCGGCCTGGCGGAGATCGCCCTGGTCAAGTCCAACCAGCTGATGCCGAAGCCCGACCACCTGTCGTGGGAGGAGGCGGCGGCCCCCGGCCTCGTCAACTCCACCGCCTACCGGCAGCTGGTCTCCCGCAACGGCGCCGGCATGAAGCAGGGCGACAACGTCCTGATCTGGGGCGCCAGCGGCGGACTGGGCAGCTACGCAACGCAGTTCGCGCTGGCCGGCGGCGCCAACCCGATCTGCGTCGTCTCCTCACCGCAGAAGGCGGAGATCTGCCGGGCCATGGGCGCCGAGGCGATCATCGACCGCACCGCCGAGGACTACCGGTTCTGGAAGGACGAGAACACCCAGGACCCCAAGGAGTGGAAGCGCTTCGGCAAGCGCATCCGCGAGCTCACCGGCGGCGAGGACATCGACATCGTCTTCGAGCACCCGGGACGCGAGACCTTCGGCGCCTCCGTCTACGTCACCCGCAAGGGCGGCACCATCACCACCTGCGCCTCGACCTCGGGCTACATGCACCAGTACGACAACCGCTACCTGTGGATGTCCCTGAAGCGGATCATCGGCTCCCACTTCGCCAACTACCGCGAGGCCTGGGAGGCCAACCGGCTGGTCGCGAAGGGCAAGATCCACCCGACGCTGTCGAAGGTCTACTCCCTGGAGGAGACCGGCCAGGCCGCCTACGACGTGCACCGCAACCTCCACCAGGGCAAGGTCGGCGTCCTCGCGCTGGCTCCCGAGGAGGGGCTGGGCGTGCGCGACGAGGCCAAGCGCGCCCAGCACATCGACGCCATCAACCGCTTCCGCAACATCTGAGACACCCGGGGTCATAGATGACTGAGCGTCAGCCCGCCGCAGGACAGCGGGAGAAGGACCGGCCGTGGCTCATGCGCACGTACGCCGGTCACTCCACGGCCGAGGCGTCCAACGAGTTGTACCGGCGCAACCTCGCCAAGGGTCAGACGGGTCTGTCGGTCGCGTTCGACCTGCCCACCCAGACCGGCTACGACTCCGACCACATCCTCGCCCGCGGCGAGGTCGGCCGGGTCGGCGTGCCGGTGGCCCATCTCGGCGACATGCGCAGGCTGTTCCAGGACATCCCCCTGGAGCAGATGAACACCTCGATGACGATCAACGCCACCGCCATGTGGCTGCTGGCGCTCTACCAGGTCGTCGCCGAGGAGCAGGGCGCGGACGTCACCCGGCTCCAGGGCACGACCCAGAACGACATCGTCAAGGAGTACCTGTCCCGGGGGACGCACGTCTTCCCGCCGGGGCCGAGCCTGCGGCTGACGACGGACATGATCGCGTACACGGTCTCCCACATGCCGAAGTGGAACCCCATCAACATCTGCAGCTACCACCTGCAGGAGGCCGGGGCCACGCCGGTGCAGGAGATCGCCTACGCGATGTCCACGGCGATCGCCGTGCTGGACGCCGTCCGGGACTCCGGGCAGGTGCCGGCCGACAAGTTCGGCGACGTCGTCGCCCGTATCTCCTTCTTCGTGAACGCGGGCGTCCGCTTCATCGAGGAGATGTGCAAGATGCGCGCCTTCGGCCGTATCTGGGACCAGGTCACCCGCGAGCGCTACGGCATCGAGAACCCCAAGCAGCGCCGCTTCCGCTACGGCGTCCAGGTCAACTCCCTGGGCCTGACGGAGGCGCAGCCGGAGAACAACGTCCAGCGGATCGTGCTGGAGATGCTCGCCGTGACGCTGTCGAAGGACGCACGCGCGCGTGCCGTGCAGCTGCCGGCCTGGAACGAGGCCCTGGGCCTCCCCCGGCCCTGGGACCAGCAGTGGAGTCTGCGCATCCAGCAGGTCCTCGCCCTGGAGAGCGACCTGCTGGAGTACGAGGACATCTTCGCGGGCTCGCACGTCGTCGAGGCGAAGGTCGCCGAACTGGTCGAGGCCTCCCTCGCGGAGATGGACCGGATCCAGGAGATGGGCGGCGCGATGGCCGCCGTCGAGTCGGGCTACCTCAAGTCGCAGCTGGTCTCCTCGCACGCCGAGCGGCGCGCCCGCATCGAGTCGGGCGAGGACAAGATCATCGGCGTCAACGTCTTCGAGACGACCGAGCCCAACCCGCTGACCGCCGATCTCGACACCGCGATCCAGACGGTCGACCCGGCGGTCGAGGCCCGTGTCATCGCCTCCCTGGAGAACTGGCGCGACACGCGGTACCAGCCGCCCTTCAACCATCCGCGTCCGTGCAAGGCGCTGGAGAAGCTGAAGGAGGCGGCCAAGGGCACCGCCAACCTCATGGAGGCGACCCTGGAGTGCGCCCGGGCCGGCGTCACGACCGGCGAGTGGGCGGGGGCGCTGCGCGAGGTGTTCGGCGAGTTCCGCGCGCCGACCGGCGTGTCCTCGGCGCCGGTGGCGGTCCCGGCGGAGGAGGGCTCGGCCATGGCCGACGTCCGCCGCAGGGTCGACCTGACCGCGAAGGACATGGGCGTCGGCAAGCTGCGCTTCCTGGTCGGCAAGCCGGGCCTGGACGGGCACTCCAACGGCGCCGAGCAGATCGCCGTGCGGGCTCGCGACGCCGGCTTCGAGGTGGTCTACCAGGGCATCCGGCTGACGCCCGAGCAGATCGTGGACGCGGCGCTCGAGGAGGACGTGCACGCCGTGGGCCTGTCCATCCTCTCCGGATCGCACGCCCAACTGGTGCCGGACGTCCTCGAACGGCTGCGTGTGGCCGGTGCCACAGACATCCCGGTGATCGCCGGTGGCATCATCCCGAATGGCGACGCCGAGCAGCTCAGGGCTGCGGGCGTGGCCGCGGTCTTCACCCCGAAGGACTTCGACATCACCGGAATCATCGGCCGCATCGTCGACGAGATCCGCAAAGCGAACAAGCTCGACCCCCTGGAGGTCCCCGCATGACTGTCAACCGTCTTCGTCCGCGGCGCTCCTGTCTCGCGGTCCCGGGCAGCAACCCCCGCTTCCTGGAGAAGGCGCAGGGCCTCCCGGCGGACCAGGTCTTCCTCGACCTGGAGGACGCGTGCGCGCCGCTCGCCAAGCCCGAGGCGCGCCACACCATCGTCAAGTTCCTCAACGAGGGCGACTGGACCGGCAAGACCAGGGTCGTGCGCGTCAACGACTGGACGACCGAGTGGACGTACCGTGACGTCGTGACCGTGGTCGAGGGCGCCGGCCCCAACCTCGACTGCATCATGCTGCCGAAGGTGCAGAACGCCCAGCAGATCGTCGCCCTCGACCTGCTGCTGACGCAGATCGAGAAGACCATGGGCTTCGAGGTCGGCCGGATCGGCATCGAGGCCCAGATCGAGAACGCCCAGGGCCTGAACAACGTCAACGAGATCGCGCAGGCCTCGGCGCGCATCGAGACCATCATCTTCGGCCCGGCCGACTTCATGGCGTCCATCAACATGAAGTCGCTGGTCGTGGGCGAGCAGCCGCCCGGCTACCCGGCGGACGCCTACCACTACATCCTGATGAAGATCCTCATGGCGGCCCGCGCCAACGACCTCCAGGCGATCGACGGCCCCTACCTGCAGATCCGCAACGTGGAGGGCTACCGCGAGGTCGCCGGTCGCGCCGCGGCTCTCGGCTTCGACGGCAAGTGGGTGCTGCACCCGGGCCAGGTCGAGGCGTCCAACGAGATCTTCTCGCCGTCGCAGGAGGACTACGACCACGCCGAGCTGATCCTGGACGCGTACGACTACTACACGTCCGAGGCCGGCGGGAAGAAGGGCTCGGCGATGCTCGGCGACGAGATGATCGACGAGGCGAGCCGCAAGATGGCGCTGGTCATCTCCGGCAAGGGACGCGCCGCCGGCATGCAGCGCACCGGCAAGTTCGAGATCCCGGAGGGCTGAGCACCATGCAGTTCGGACGCACCTACGAGGAGTTCGAGGTCGGGGCGACGTACAAGCACTGGCCGGGCAAGACGGTCACCGAGTACGACGACCACCTGTTCTGCCTCCTCACCATGAACCACCACCCGCTCCACATGGACACGAACTACGCCGAGAAGACGACCGACTTCGGCAAGAACGTCGTCGTGGGCAACTACATCTACTCGCTGCTGCTCGGCATGTCCGTGCCCGACGTCTCCGGCAAGGCGATCGCCAACCTGGAGATCGAGTCGCTGCGGCACGTGGCGCCGACGTTCCACGGCGACACGCTGTACGGCCAGACGACCGTGCTGGACAAGTGGCCGTCGAAGTCGAAGAACGACCGCGGCATCGTCCACGTCGAGACCAAGGGCTACAAGCAGGACGGCACGCTGGTCTGCGTGTTCCGCCGCAAGGTGATGGTGCCGACCGAGACGTACATCAAGGAGCGCGGCGGCGAGCAGCCCGGCCGCCCCGAGCTCAGGGAGCAGGAGAAGTAGCCATGGCGCGACTCGCCCAGACCGCCGGTCTGACCGACATCCAGCAGGAGATCCTCTCCACCGTCCGCGACTTCGTGGACAAGGAGATCATCCCGGTGGCCACCGAGCTGGAGCACCGCGACGAGTACCCGCAGCAGATCGTCGACGGCCTCAAGGAGTTGGGCCTGTTCGGTCTGATGATCCCCGAGGAGTACGGCGGTCTGGGCGAGTCGCTCCTCACCTACGCCCTGTGCGTCGAGGAGATCGCCCGCGGCTGGATGTCGGTCTCCGGCATCATCAACACCCACTTCATCGTGGCGTACATGCTCAAGCAGCACGGTACGCAGGAGCAGAAGGACCACTACCTGCCGCGCATGGCGGCCGGCGACGTCCGGGGCGCGTTCTCGATGTCGGAGCCGGGTCTCGGCTCGGACGTGTCGGCGATCACGTCGAAGGCGGTGAAGGACGGCGAGGAGTACGTCCTCAACGGCCAGAAGATGTGGCTGACGAACGGCGGAACGTCGTCCCTGGTGGCCGTTCTCGTGCGAAGTGACGAAGGACACCCCGAGGGGACGGCCCCCCACAAGTCGATGACGACCTTCCTGATCGAGAAGGAGCCCGGCTTCGGCGAGGTCCGCCCCGGCCTGACCATCCCGGGGAAGATCGACAAGATGGGCTACAAGGGCGTCGACACCACCGAGCTCATCATGGACGGCCTGCGGCTTTCCCCCGACAGCGTGCTCGGCGGGGCCACCGGCCGAGGTTTTTACCAAATGATGGACGGCGTCGAGGTGGGCCGCGTGAACGTCGCGGCGCGTGGCTGCGGCGTCGCTCAGCGTGCCTTCGAGCTGGGCGTCAGCTACGCCCAGCAGCGCCACACCTTCGGCAAGCCGATCGCCCAGCACCAGGCGATCCAGTTCAAGCTGGCCGAGATGGCTACCAAGGTCGAGGCCGCGCATGCGATGATGGTGAACGCCGCACGCAAAAAGGACTCCGGAGAACGAAACGACCTCGAGGCAGGGATGGCGAAGTATCTCGCCTCCGAGTACTGCAAGGAGGTCGTGGAGGACTCCTTCCGGATCCACGGTGGCTACGGCTTCTCCAAGGAGTACGAGATCGAGCGCCTCTACCGCGAGGCCCCGATGTTGCTGATCGGTGAAGGCACCGCCGAAATCCAGAAAATGATCATCGGGCGCCGGTTGCTCGAGGAGTATCGGTTCCAGGGCTGATTGTCCGGGTTGGGGGTGTTTTCTTCGAGAAGAAGATCACACCCTGTCAACTTCCCTGTGCCGTCGACTCGGCTTCCTGACTTACCCAGTTGTGGCCCCGAACCGCTACGATCGCGGAAAGCCGCCGTCCCCCCGTCGAAGCGCGGCATCATCCGCTACGAAGGTCATCCATGCCCCACAGCCAAACCTCTGCACACCGCGACAGCCTGGTAGGCGCACGCCTCGCGCGCGGAGCATCGCCGTGGCTTCTGCCGACCGTCGCCACCGCAGCCGTCAGCCTTCTGCGCGCCCGCCGCTCGGGCGCCGCCAAGGCCGTCGCCGTGCCCGCCACCGCTCTCGCGGCGGGCATGCTGTGGTTCTTCCGCGACCCCGAGCGAGAGATCGCGGAGGGCCGGGTCATCTCCCCCGCCGACGGTGTGGTGCAGAGCATCATGCCGTGGAAGGACGGGCGCACCCGGGTCGCGATCTTCATGAGCCCGCTCAACGTCCACGTCAACCGCGCGCCGCTGGCCGGCACCGTGACGTCGGTCGAGCACATCCCCGGCGGATTCGTGCCGGCGTTCAACAAGGAGAGCGAGAACAACGAGCGCGTCGTCTGGCACTTCGACACCGAGCTCGGTGACATCGAGATGATCCAGATCGCCGGAGCCGTGGCCCGCCGCATCGTCCCCTACATCCCCGAGGGCACGAAGGTCGAGCAGGGCGAGCGGATCGGCCTGATCCGCTTCGGTTCGCGCGTCGACATCTACCTGCCCGAGGGCGTGGACGTCGCGGTCGAGGTGGGGCAGAAGACCGTGGCAGGGGTGACTCGCATTGACCGTGATTGACCCGGAGACCCAGGCGGGCTGGGTGCCTGAAGCCGACGACGTGGACGACGAAGAGGAGATGCCGCTCTCTCTGCGTCTGTCGATAGCGGACACGCTCACCCTCGGCAACGCCACATGCGGCTTCATGGCGGTGTACTTCACCACCACCGGCATCCTGATCCCGCACCTCACCGGCAGCCAGGAATCCGGCATGGCCCGCCACAGCGCGGCCACGGCGGTCATCCTGATGCTCTGCGCGGCGATCTTCGACCTCTTCGACGGCCTGGTCGCGCGCAAGCTGCGCTCCTCGCCGATGGGCGCGGAGCTGGACAACCTGTCGGACCTGATCAGCTTCGGTCTGGCGCCGGCGTACTTCGTCCTGGTCTACGGCATGGTCGCCGACGACGCCCATCAGCGGGTGGCGGCGGTCGGCGCGATCGTGGTCCTGCTGGCGGTGGTGCTCAGGCTCGCGAGATTCTCGTGCGTCACCGTCAAGGACGGCACCTTCCAGGGCATGCCGTCGCCGTTCGGCGCGCTCACGGTCGTCTCGATCGTGCTGCTCGGCCTGCCGTTCGAGGCGACCCTGATGGCCATCCTGGGCACCGCGTGGCTGATGGTGAGCCGGGTCGAGTACCCCAAGCCGCGGGGCCGCCTCGCCGGTGCGGTGCTCATCTGGATCGTGCTGTCGATGGGTCTGCTGGCGGCCTGGGCGTTCGACGCCCCGAGCGGTCAGCTCCTGCTCCAGACGGGCTGCGCGCTGCAGCTGGTCATGGGCGCGGTCATCCCGCTGTTCGCCACGGCCCGCCGGGTGAACAACTTCCGTGACAACCGCCGCGAGGCCCGCGCGGGGCAGCTGCCGTAGCGCACACGCGGTCGTAGAGAAGGCGAAGGGCCCGAACCTGACG